>JADYZL010000474.1 GCA_020853155.1 Bryobacterales bacterium | reverse complement strand
GGCCGAAGTATCCGAGCACGGTGTGCACGCGCACCTGTTGGAAGAAGCCTGTCGATTCGATGGCCTTCAGCAAATCGATCCGCTGAGAAGGTTGCAGCGTGGCGATGCTGGCCGACGAAGGAAACAACGCGGCCCGCTTTTGCTGCGCGGCGGCAAGCCCGGCGCGGTAGAGTTCCCGCTGGTCCTGATCGTATCCGGCCAGGGCGCGATCGATAAAGTAGACGACGCCAGCCTGGCGCGCCCCGGGCAGGATCTCTTCGGCGATGGCCTCGATCTCACGCGCCATGGCGCTATCCAATGACGTAAAGCCCGGCGCCTGCGCGCGCAACACATCGGCCCAGCAGGCGGCGGCCCAGAGCCACTCGCGGCGTGAAATGCGCCCCATGAGTAGATTCTGACGCAAATCTCGTTCACGTGAACCGGGCTATGCTTTGCGCAAGACTTGCAAAGAACGTGCGGGGACCGGCCATGTGGTGTTTGCCAACTTTGGATCCCATGCAGAAACGTAGGAATGGGTTGTCCTTATGTTTACTTCTGCCTGCGAGAAGTTTGCCAGCACAATATGGAGGTCACGATTTGCGAACACGGAGGCGACAACCCCTTGCGGTAACTGACTGGCAAACAGGTTGGAAGAGCGCACCTCCAAGTACGCCCACGTGCCATCTTGTACCAACGGAAGGTAGCGTTTGAGCCATTTAGCGTGGAGGGTCTTCATATCCCAAATGGGGAAGGAATCCCAAGGGCCGTACACGAACGGCCCATTCGGATGCGACTGGTAATACTTCCACATTGCCCGCCATTCGCGAAGCAGAGAGTCCTTTTCTTCCGACTTATATTGGACTCCGGGAATGGTGGCGCGTTCCCCGGTGAATGGACGACCAGCCAGCAGCAGCGGAAATTGCATGTACGGTATGGTGTGCAAGAAGATCTCATCTTGATTCTTCGGCTTTCCATCCGGATGCCGAAAATCAAACCCAGGAATCACATAGGGAAGGTGATTCTTGGTTTCTTCCCGCACCTTGTCGATATTCCAAACACCCTCACCCACCCACAAGTAGTCCCAGTATTGTTTTGTGAACTTCGGTTGGTTGTTATTGTCGGCGTGCATCTTGTAGATTCCGCCGCGCCGCTTCACTTCTCCATAAATGAGGCCAACCAGGTCTTCCTCAGCCGCATCGTGCTCGGCGGATTCCTTCCAGGCCAACACTTCGTCCTTTGTTGGAGGGTCTGGATCGCTATAAAGCGGCCGGTACCCCCAATCATTGAACAGCCCGTCGACTCCATAGTCATCCAGTATGCGGACCGTGCGAGGCAGCAGGAATGCGCGCCACCCGGCACTTGCTGGTGAGCAACGAATCAACCGCCAATGAGCGGCTTGCACAGACTTATCCTGATGCCGCACCCATTCGTCCTTTAACTCCGGATCTCCCTGTTGCATGTAGCCCGTGGATTCATAGAGCAGTATCTTCATACCACGCTTATGAACCATGTCAACAAAGCGTCGCAGGCCGCGGGGGTTCACTGCCGTAAACTTATTCCCGCCAAACAGGTTCAGGAGGTCATTCCAATCCTCCATGATCTGAATCAGCCGAATACCGCCATCGCGAAGCCGATCCAGTTCCTGCTCATCGTAGTCATCAGGGTTGTAAGGCTTCCGAGACGGATATTCGCCAAGGTTATAGGAGACCTGTCCTGGAATGTAATTCAGGATCAAGTGCTTCCTCAGACAGTCGCGAATTCCCTGTTCACAGATCGCGATGTTCTGAAGCCGCTTCCGATGATCTTCCGAAGTGAACGACTTAAGAATTGGTGGCGGTCCCAAATCGGCAGAGGTTGCCGCCGCATCCTCCGCATTTGCCGTGTAGGAACCTGCCGCAGCCGCGAGGCTGCCTGCTTTCAGAAAATGACGTCGATACATATCTAGCCTGCCTTTGAATGACCTCGGTTGACTCTAGAAGGAGTACTTCAGCGCCAGTTGGATCTGTCGCGCTCCGAGCGTGCTTTGAATTCGGCCAAATGCCGGCGCGGTGAATGTTCCAATGGGATTTGCAAAGTTAGGGCGGTTCAAGAGATTGAAGAACTCGGACCGGAACTGCACGGCATGGTGCTCAAGAAACTTAAAGTTCTTATAGATACCCATATTTATGTTGAACATCCCGGGCCCCACCAGCGCATTGCGCCCGGAGGTGCCGAAGGTACCCGGGCCGTTCGTGGAAAAGGCCGTCGTGTCAAAGTATCGAGAAGTCAGTTCTTGCCGAGACCGATCAGTCGGAAGTTTCGGATCCTTGATCACGTCGGCACGATCACGACCTACTGCGCTTAGCGAATTGTCGCGGCCGGCAAACACATTGAAGGGCCGGCCACTCTGCAATTGCATTAGCCCTGCTAACTCCCAGTCGCCGGCGATGCCGCGCACCAACGTCGAGGAAGACTTCAAGCTCGGCAAATCCCAAACGCCCGATACGGCAAACACGTGGGAACGGTTGTAGTCGGAGAGCCCCCAATCGTTAGTGCGACTATTTGGATTCGTGATTAGATTCGGACCCCAATACATCGGTGTGGAGTACTCATCCAGCGACCGCATCCATGTATAGGTGGCTTCTAACATGTAGGCGCGATTGAACCTCTTCCGTAGTGAAGCGGCCATTGCATTGAAGGAACTATTAGAGCCGCTGTCAACGTAGTACATGCTCGCTACTTGACCGGGGTTATACAGCCGGCGTGATTCTGTATTGGCGATTGTGGCGCCCATGGTATAGGTCGCCGGATTCTGCTGCGAGAAGTACGTCAATTTCCGGCCGACGTTGCCCATGTAAGACACTTCAAGCGCCATGTCCTGTGGCAACTGCCGTTGCACCGAGGCGCTGTACTGTTGCAAGTAGGGGTTCCGTAGGTATGGATTCGCAGACCAACCTGTGACCGGCTTGACAAAAACGGCAGCGCCGGTTTCCGGATTGTAGGACTCGAGCGGATGACCGGGCCAGACCCCAAATCCCGACCCATCTGGAAGCGGATTGGAGAAGGAGTTTACGGTGCTGAGGTTGAGCGTGGGCAAGAAGGGCTGAACCAATCCCAACCCCTGCGCGATGCCATTCAGTCCGGGTTGGGTGAATGCGCCATAGCCCGCTCGAAGGCTCGTTCTGCCGTCACCGTAAATGTCCCAGGCGATTCCGACGCGTGGAGCAAAGTTGTTCTTGTCGGGGTAGATGAGTCCCTGTGGGATTCCAGAATCGCCGTAATACGCCATTCCGAGAGGGGCATCAGGAAAACGTTTGGAACGGAATCCGGGTAGGAAGTTTCCTTCGGTTCCATCCACCTTGTGGTTTGGTTGTTCGTAATGATACCGGAGCCCCAGATTCAAGGTCAAACGCGGAGTGACTTTGAAATCGTTTTGCAGAAAGAATCCCAGAAAATAGGTCTGGTGATTCTCGCGTTCGATAAGAAACTGCAATGCGCTCGGTTTGCCAAGAAGCAAATCGGCCAGTGTGTTTTTAGAATACTGGCCGTTGAACGTATAGCGGCCGTTAGT
The DNA here is from genome assembly GCA_020853155.1 of Bryobacterales bacterium. Lineage (GTDB taxonomy): Bacteria > Acidobacteriota > Terriglobia > Bryobacterales > Bryobacteraceae > JACTMJ01. The sequence goes on along the minus strand of JADYZL010000474.1, from coordinate 8,487 downwards.
GAAATTCGGTTCGTCGGGCCCGAATCGTACCCATTGGAAATCGCCGCCGAACTTCCAGATGCTGCGTCCCTTAATCCAGGTGAATGTGTCGTCGAGTCCCCAAGTGCGATCCAGTCGCATCGGAACACCCTGGGTTCCGGGGTTCATGGACGCTCTGCCAATGACGGAAACCCCGGCCGGATAGGGGAGAACAACAGGATCGGGCGTGTTGATTCCGGCTGCCGCGGGTGAACTGAAAGGAGTTCCATCATTGGCGCCTTCCTCGTACTTACGATTCCAGGAAAAGCCGAGCAAGTTGATCATGTTAGGAGCGATGGTATAAGTGTCCGTCACGCCTATATTGTCGAACTTCAACGCATAGAGGTAAGTACCAAAAGGAACATCGCCGTTGGGGCTTCGCTGCCGGCCTGCGCTTCGCCAGTAGCGCCCGGAAAGCCGGTGCTGATCGGTCAGATTGTGATCGACGCGGGCCAAGTATTGATCACCATCATTCGCGTTGGGCCGCAAAATCGAATAGCCGCCATTCGCCACGTTGGCGGCCGGCATTACGGAGATGTAATTCGCGCCCGGCTTGTCCCAAGAGGCCTTTGGGATGACTCCTCCTGGAAACGGCTGGCCCGTGCCTGGATCAACCGGACGGCCACCTACAGAGCTACTGAAGTCGCCATTCCGTTCCGCATCAGTGGCGGGGACGGCTGAGTTGTTCAGTCGCGAAGTGCGAATTCGGGTGCCCTGATAGCCAAAGAAGAAGAACGTCCGGTTTTTGATAACCGGTCCGCCGATCGTTCCGCCATACTGATTCTGCACCAGAAAAGGGGTGGTGGGCGCAAAGAAGTCCCTGGCTGTCAGGTGATTGTTTCGGAGAAACTCGAACAGGCTCCCGTGAAATTGGTTGGTGCCTGCCCGCGTGACAACCTGAACGGTTGCGCCGGAGGCCATTCCCTTTTCTGCATCATAACTATTGGTTTCTACGCGAAACTCGGTGACCATGTCCGGTGGTGGAAGCGGATTACCTTCGCCATACTGCACGGAGTTGAACTTCGAATTGTCGAGCATGAAGTTGTTGGCGCTTGTGCGCCCGCCGGCGACATTCAGGTTGACCGACCAACTTGTCGGACTGGTACCCGCGTCTACATTCGAGACCGCGGGGATCAAAACCAAGAGCGATGCGGGACTCCGCCCGCTGAGCGGTAGCTCTAACATTCGCTTACTTTCCATAACGGCGCCAAGCGAAGCCTGCCGCGTTTCGACCATTGGCGCATCTTCACTGATGGAGACAACCTCTGTGACCGTACCGACATTCAAGCGGAAGTCGACCCTCGCGGTCTGCTGCACCGACAAGGAGATGTCCTTCCGGACGGAGGTCTGAAAGCCGGCCTTGGACGCTTCCACGGTGTACTGGCCTGGCGGCAGGAGCGTCTGCAGGAAGCTCGCGTCGTCCTGTACGATCGGACGCCAAGTTACGCCGGTGCTCTGATTCACGATCCGCACTTCGGCGCCCGGGACGATGGCCCCGCTGCTATCGGTTAAATTGCCCCAGATCGAGGCGGTGGTGCCGGACTGGGCTGAAAGGGGACTTGTTGATAATCCCACGGTGAGCGCTAGCGCCGTCATCGCGAAGAATCGAAAACCAGTCATTTTTTTCTTGCCTCACGGATAGTAAGATAGTACGATAATCGTACGATTCAAAATGCAGCTTGTCAAGAAATTTTGATGGACATTCATCGATTCGTCTGCAAAAAGAGGTTTACGGAGTGATGGGATACTTCTTCACCCTCTTAGGAATGTTGAGTTTTGGGGCGCTTGGCCTACTTAGCAAACTCGCGGAAAGTCGTAAGGCGTCGCCGATTGCCGCAACCTTCGCACTGTTTTGCAGCGCTGTTGGCGTTCTCGGGATCTACCTCGTAACGTTTTCTCCTTCTCGGTCTTTCGCTACAACTGGTCCCGTTATCGGTATTGCCATCGTATTTGGCGTTGTTGCGATGATGGCGTCCTGGGTTTTTTTGTACGGATTGCGATTTGGCAAGATCACGACAAGTTGGGTCCTGATCAACCTATCCGCCGCAGTTCCGACGATTGCCTCGACCTGGATTTATGGAGAACATCTGACGCTTCGCAAGGGCAGTCTTTTGGTGCTCACTGTGGCCGCTATCGTGTTGCTGTGGAAAGACAAAGAGCAGGAAGCCAGAACCCTGATGCTGGCCAACCGGTGACCCGATGTGGATTCGCGCAATGCTTCTGGCGTTTTTGCTGAACGGCTTGGCCCCATTCGGCCTACGTATCTTGCGAGGTATGGGGCGAGAAGGAGAGACGACGGTATACCTCTTCTATTGGTATTTGGCGGGTTTGACACTGTCGGGTGGCTGGCTTCTTTGGAGCCGGCAAAAAGTGTCGCGACAGGCGGCTTTCATCGGCGGCGCCATGGGGTTAGCGAGCATCGGCGGCCACGCATCCATGGGCGCGGCGCTCGCCACAGGCGTCCCCGGCAATGTCGTGTTCCCTGTCGCGGTCGGAGCTAATCTCTTCATCGTCGCGGCGGGGGGGTACCTGTGGTTCCGTGAACGGCTGGGGATCTACGGCAAGGCCGGCGTCGCGGTTGGTCTGCTCACTGCCGTAATGATGAGTTTGCCCGAATGAAGGGGAGAAGGCGCAATGAAAAAGAGGGACGAACTGGAAGTGCCATCGATACCGAAAACCGAATTCACTGATCGAATCCACCGCCTCCAGCAAGAGATGGACAAGCAGGGGTTGGACGCCCTCGTAGTCTACGGCGACGAGTACCGCCGGGAAAACCTAAGGTACGTCGCGGACTTCTGGCCGATTTTTGAACGAGCAGCCTGTTTCGTTCCGCTGTCCGGCACACCGATTCTGGCGGGCGCCCCAGAGGGAGAACGTCATGCGCGCGAGATGTGTCCTTGGGAGGATATCCGCAACGTCAAGGAGTTCGCCTGCGTATCTGTGCCGGAAGAGATCGATTATCCCCTGGCTTCATTCTCCTCCTTCGCTGAGATATTGGGGGAAGTCCTGAACGGCGGAAAGAAACTTGGGATGGTTGGCCGGTGGGACATACCTGCTCCTATAGATGACCGAATACGGAATGCGGTCGATGGCGTCCAGATCGCTGACAGCGACGCCTTGCTGCGCGAAATGCGGCTTTACAAGAGTCCAGCAGAAATCGCCTGCCTGCGCGAGGCGGGCCGCCTTGCCGATCTCGCTTATCGCAAGTTGCTGGAAACCGCGGTTCCTGGCAACACCGAGCGCATGGCCGCAGGCGCCGCCGAAGGAGCCGCCCGGATGGCCGGCGCCGAAAACATTCCCTTCGTTGTCTTTGGCAGCGGCGTCAGAACCAACACAATCATCGGACGAGCAACAAACAAGCTGATACAGGACGGAGACATGATTATGGCCGCGGTGGCGGTTCAGTTCAACGGGTACATCGCAACCGTAGAATATCCGTTTGTTGCCGGTGCAGCTTCGCCCGAGCAAACGCGTTTCCTGGACATCCTGTTCAAGGCGGCCGATGTTCAACTCAGCTATTTGAAGAGCGGAACGCCCGCCGGCGAAATGGTGCGGGCGGTCAAGACAGTATTTCAGAAGCACGGGGTAGAACGCTACGACGTCTACCCCCCGATGCACGGCATCGGACTTGCGGAAGCAGAATCTCCCTATCCGGACGCAAAGGCCTCATATTCTCTCGCGGCTGGCATGTGCGTCAACTCGGACATCAGCTTGTTTGGGCATCCCGCCGGCTCCAACCGGATCGAGGAAGGCTTCGTGATTCAGGACTCCGGACCTGAATCCCTAACGCCGTTCGTCCGTAGCCTGTGCGCTAACCACGTCTAAGGAGGAAGACATGCAGCGGTATGGTGCGCGAATCTGGTACTTTCCTGACGGGTACTTACCAGAAAAGACCGGATCCGGGCCAATCGAGGCCCATGAAGCATTGATGCTGTTGAATGTCAGCACAGTTGCCGCCGAAGTGCTGCTCGATTTTTACTTTTCGGATCGCGATCCCGTCAAGGGCGTTCCGGTCCATGTTCCAGCAGAACGGGTCAAGGCTCTGCGGCTCGACCACCCGGACGAGATCGGCGGTGTGACGATTCCATTCTTGACACAGTACTCACTTAGGGTACGAGCGAGCGTTCCCATTGTGGCGCAATTCGGCCGGGCGGATACCACTCAAAACAACTTGGCTTATTACGGGTGTATGGGCTACTATGCCGACGAATCTTTGGGAGAGAAGGGAAATTGAATGCTATTTTGCGCGACCGTAGACGATGTTTGCCTCGATGGATACTCAACCGAGGCCCATTTCAAGGATCTGCTGGATTTCTTTCAATGGCAGGATGTGAAAGCCACTTTCTTCGCTGTCCCGCGGGCGGGTGGAGTTCCCATCACCCAGCGCAAAGACTACCTGCCTCTCTTACGCCGGGCGATTCAAGAAGGACATGACATTGCGCAGCACGGGTTGGAGCATGATCGATTTGAAACAGGAATCCCACCGCAGATGATTTTGGATCTGCCGCACGAAGGACCGGCCCGGCAGCGCCTTGCGTCAGATCGCGAAGCGATAGAGACGGCCTTGCAAGTTGACCAGATTCGGATCCGTCTCGCCCTTGGTCGCGAGATCTTGGAAGACGCGCTAGAGCATGAAGTGGCCGGCTTTCGAGCTCCGTGTCTTTCGATCTGTCCGAATCTCTTCGACGCTCTCGAAGCCGAAGGATACGGCTATGACAGCTCGCGTTTCCTCCAGGAAACCGGGTGGGACGTCATCAACGATCGCGAACCGTTCATTCCTCGCCCTATTACCCGCGAGTTGTTTGAAGCCGTACTCTATCCAGGCCGTATGCGAACTTTTCCGCTGACGACAGAATATAGCTGGTATCCAACGTGGAAGAAGTTTGGCGTCTCCATGAACCTGGCTAAGCATGACGTCCGGGAATGCTTCAAGGTTGGGATCCCGTTTGTCCCCGTTGCCCACGTCTCTCCGATCCTCGAAGGCGACGCAGGTTGCGGCCTGGAGTTCTACCGGCAATTGCTGGAGTATGCCCGTCATGAGGCAAACAAGATCGGCGACAGCCTGCAGGCGGTAACGCTCCGTGACGCCATGCAGGCGGTGGGCGTGGAGGTGTCTCAGTGAGTGGCGCTCTCTCCTTTGAAGTTAGCGACGGTACGCACTTCGGCGATATCCTCTCGCAGCCTCCCGCGACCCGCGAGCGCCCTACGGTGGGCTTGTTGGCGTGTGCCTACTTCGAGTATTGGCGGATGTTCCGCCCGGAGTTCAAGCAAGATGTCACAAGGGACCTAGAGCGGGTGGCTGAGCACTTAAGAAGAGACTACGAAGTCGTCTTTCCGGGACTGATCGACACGTTGGATTCCGCCGATGCGTCGGGGCGCGCCTTTAGCGCCGCCGGCCTGGATCTCCTGGTCGTTGTGGCGGGTACTTATGTTCCAGACTATATTTCACTTCAGGCAATCGATCATGTACCGCACGTCCCTGTAATCATGTTTACGACTCAAGTAGGGCACGCGATCCATTCCTCGGATGGTTACGAAGTCATTATGCGAAATAGCGGCGTGATCGGGACTGCGCAGTTGTCCGCCAGCTTCCAGAAGATGGGACGACCCTATGACATTGTCGTCGGAGCTATCGACGATTGCCAGCCCTACGCGGAGATTCGCAAACATGCCCGTGTCAGAAGCGTTGTTAAGAGGTTGCGTCAGCTCACCGTGGGCGTTATCGGCCATGTATTTCGCGGAATGTATGATCTCGAGAACGATAAGACACGAATTCGGAGCTGCCTGGGCCCCAATATCATTTACACCGAGTTGTCACACTTGACTGAGATTTGGCGGAAGGTGACTGACGACGACGCAAACGCCCTGGCAGATGGTTTATTGACGCGTTTTCACGCACGCAGAATCCTTCGAGATGACCTGTTACGCTCCTGCCGCGTGGCAATTGCGATGGAACGGCTGGCCGAACGCCTTCGTTTCAGTTCGCTTTGCTTTCTGGGGCAGTATGTAATTGAGAAGGAGATGGGTGCGCCGGCTCGTCTCGGCGCGTCCTTGATGCTGGAGAAGGGCAAGATCATGGTTGCTTCCGAAGGAGATCTGGCGGGTTTGACCATGATGCACGCAATGCATTGGCTCAGTGGGGGTTCGCCGTTGCAGGCGGAATGGGGCCACTGTGACATTGCGAGGAACCTGATGATGTTGGTAGGGCATGGAGTGGCCTCCCCGGAAATAGCAGAATCCGATGCGGGAGTGACATTGACAGCCGCTCCGGAGGCATGGGGATTTGCCGGTTCCGGGGTCAACCTTGAGTTCATCATGAAGGAAGGTCCCGTGACGATGGGGCATCTGCTGGACGCCGCGGATGGCTGGCAGATGCTGATCTCGGGGGCTGCCGCGATCTCTTCTCCATGTTTGCCGTGCGATGAGATTCATGCCCTTGTGGAGTTAGAGCGTCCGGTCCAAGAATACGTTGCAGAGATGCAGCGAGCCGGCGTGCCGCATCACGTGATCGTAGTGCACGGCGACATTCGTGAGGAACTGAAACTGCTTGCTTGCCAGTTGGCGATTAAGGCGTGCGTTGTCTAGAGAAAAGCGAAAGCCATGAAGGCATTAGTCCTGGGTGCTCACCTCGATGATGGCATCATCGCCGTGGGTGGAATCATTCGCAAGATAGTGGATGGTGGAGGATGCGTCGATGTTGTTTGCTTCGGCAACAGCGACGAAGACTTTGCCGATATTCGCGAGCGCGATTCGGCGTCTGCGCGCTTTCTCGATCGCGCTCGGGAAGCCCACCGAATCCTGGGAGTTCACAGTTTCACATGCTTTAACTATTCCGACTATGCCGTGCAGGAAAGCCGTGAGACTTACCGGCTCTGTATTGAGAGCATTCGCACGCACCAGCCGGATGTCATCTTCTCGCATTACTGGGCGGAGTATTTTCAGCACCGCGCGATGGCTCGTCTGGCCTGCGATTCCTGGTGGCAGGCGGGGTGGACATGCAGCGCGGATTTGGGTCCGGCTTGGTCAGCAAAAGCGCTCTACCACTTTGAAGTCATCCACACCATTCCGGAGCCAACGGACATTGTGGATGTGTCCTCCAGTTTCTCCGCCAAAATGGAGGCGTGGCGTTGCTTTGCTGCCAACTCAGGAGGCAATGCCGGATTGCAGGAAACCGGCGAATCGGTTTATGGATCAACATCCGGCGGCAGCTTGACGGACCAGATTGAAGCGCGTGCGCGCCATTACGGCAGTCTCATCGGAGTACACTATGGGGAGGCTTTAAAACGAAGCTTTTATCTGCCCAGAGCGATTCGCACTGCGGAACAGTTTCAGAAGTCCCTCTAAGAAGGGGTGTCGAAGCCGGGGAGAAAGCTGAATTGCTACGACGACAGACCCTCACTGCGCAACTGGTTGAGCACTTGCTCAACATGATCAAGTCAGGGCAGGTAAAGCCAGGAGAAAAGCTGCCATCTGAGCAGGAATTGATGGCGCAGTTGGGCGTCAGCCGGACTTGCGTGCGGGAGGCAGTAAAGTCTCTGGAGTCACTGCGCTTGATTGAGGCTCGGCCAGGAACGGGGACGGTTGTCTTGGACCCTTCTCCCACGAGCTTGTTGCTAGCTGAGCGCTTTTGGGATCACGGCGAAGAGCGCCGTACCGATTATCTTTTGGAGTTCCGGCAGATCATCGAGATTGGAGTCGCTTCACTCGCTGCTCAGCGAGCGGACGAATCTAACATCGCTGCCTTGCAGGATGCATTGGACCGGTTTCGCAGTGAACTCAAGACCGGCCGAGTTTCTGCTCATACCGATTTGGCATTTCATGCAGCCCTGGCAGCGGCGTCCAAGAATCCCATGGTCGTCAGCGTCTGGGAGGCGATTGCAGAACGCCTGACCGGCGTTGTTGCCGCGGTCAATGAGTCTTCCTATTGTGCCTACGCCGCTGCAGAAACGGAGCGTGAGCACGAAGAACTTCTGCAGGCCATTAAGCGACGCGATCCGGAAGCCGCCGCCGATATCATGCGAGCTCACCTCCACAACGCGGAAGTTATCTGCCGCGTTGCGGTCCCCGATCAATTGAACGATGTGGTTTCAGAACCAACCGTACCCTTGATTGAGCGATGACGACGGGGTGCCCGCAGGAGGCATCCCGGGACAATCTCGTGGTGCCGTGGGCCAAGAAGTCTGTGAGGAGAAGGTGCCTCTTTCGTCAGGACCGCCCCATGAGGGTTCAGTGTAACCGATCAGCGGACGGCCAACCCTTGGATCAGGTAGTCGCGTGCTTTCAGGAGCCACTCGGCGCCTCGCGGGGGAGGGGCGGCATTGGGCCCGCAGAAGGCTTCTCGCGTCTCGAACCCGGCGGCGCGGGCGACGGTGGCGGCCACCGCTCCGGCGGTTTCGTCTTTCTCGCGCCCGCGCGCCAGGGCGATGTCCTGCTGCGCGTTGCGGAACAGAATCCAGTCCAGCGTGTCGT
>JADYZL010000473.1 GCA_020853155.1 Bryobacterales bacterium | reverse complement strand
GGTGGGATAACAGGAAGAGATCACGCCGGCCAGGCGCGGATCGGCGACGCCCAGATAGGCAGATTGCGTGCCGCCGCCGGAATTGCCCGCCACCACGATGCGCTTGGGATCAATCTCCTTTCGCGTGAGCATGTAATCGAACGCCCGGATCCCATCCCAGACGAAATAACGGGCGATATTCTGCCCCGTCAGCAAGCATTGCATCCCGGTCATGTTGTGCTGCGGTACTCCGGGCCCGACGGTGTTCTTACCTGTCTTGAGATCAAGGTATTCGAAGCGCTCCCCCTGTGCGGGCGGATCGAAGGCGAACACCGCCCACCCGCGCCGCGCTAGGCTCACCCAGACGGCCTGATAGGTTTCCCCTGCCTTCCCCGTCGCCGAATGTCCGGCCGTACCCAGCACCGCCGGGAAGGGTTTCTTCCCAGACTTGGGCAGATAGAGATTCGCGGTCACCTTATAGCCGGGAAGAGATTCAAAAATCACCTTCTCGATGGTGTAGCCCTCGCGGTCAATGGTCCCCGTGACCTGGGCCTTCAGGGGAGACTTCGTGGTTGGAAGTCCCCCCAATTCGGCGATAAAACGATCGCGAACGCGCTGCTGCCGCGCCTGTACCTGCTGCTTCGAGGTGATGGCAGCCAGCGTGCGGTCCCGCTCGACGCGGTTTGCCTCGAATCGATTCTCAAGCAACTGATTCAGTTGGCTCACGTACTCCCCGGCGGCATCGCCGCTGGGCTGGCTCCACGCCAACGAAACAACAATCAGGCAGAACAGCAGACAGCGCATTCGCATATCGACACCTCTCGAACGGAACTAGAACTGCAACTTCAGCGCGAACTGAATGATGCGCGGATCGGAAGCGCTTTCGATACGCCCGAGCCGCGTGGCATTGTTCGCGGAAGAAAACGGGTTACTGAAGTTTGCATGGTTGAAGGCGTTGAAGAACTCGCTCCGGAACTGCAGATTCAGTTGTTCCTGGAGTTTGAAGTTCCTCACCAGACTCAAGTCGAAGTTTACCGAACCCGGGCCTCGCATCAATGCGCGCGGCGCGTTTCCGAAAGTTCCCAGTTCCGCCACGCGGAAGGCCTTCGGATTGAAGTATTGGGCGATCCAATCCTTCTTATCGCGGTCGCCACTGAGGTTGGGATCCCCGATGATATCGGCCCGGTCCGCGCCAATGCCCGAAAGCGATCGGTCTGTCCCGGAGCCCACGGTATAGGGGAACCCGTTCCGCAGCGTCACGATGCCCGAGCTTTCCCATCCCCCGAGGATGGCGCGCGCGAAGGGATGCGCCGTCTCCAGGGTGGGCAGCGTCCAGACATAGCTCGCCACGAAGCGATGCGGATTATCGAATTCCGAGCGTCCGCGATTCGCCAGGCGGGAAAGCGGATTCGGGATCGATCCCGATTGGCCTGGGGTGGTGTCTTCGGACACGTCATCAATCGAAGCGGACCATGTGTAATTCGCCTCGACACTGAAGCCTTTGCTCACGCGGCGCTCCAACCCCAGTTGCAAGGCGTTGTAGGAAGAGTTCGCTCCGACATCGGCCATGAGGATGGCGCCATAGTTCGCATAGGGGCGGCGCTTCTGGATGTTCCCGGTAGTCGCTCCCGCTGCGTAGCGCGCAAAGTTGATGTCCCGGTTGTAGCTCAAGTGCCGCCCAAAGTTGCCCACATAGGTGGCGCGCGCCACCGTGTTCGGCGTCACCGAATGCTCCACGGTGAAGTTGAGAGATTCCATGAAGCTGGGGCGGAAGCCCTGGCTGAACGTTCCCAACTGCCCGAGGGGCAGAACGAAGGTGGAATCCTTCGGAGCATCGAAGGGTGCAAAGGAGTTCGGAAATGGATTGGGGATGCTGCCGTACGGGTCATTGAAGGGAACTCCGTAGAACGTCATCTGCGGGCTGAAGGGGGCCGCGTTCACAAAGCCGTTGTAGAGCACCGTGAACTGCGGATTCCAGAACAGACCGCCTCCGCTGCGAAACACGGTCTTGCCGTTGCCGGGGTTCCACGCGAAGGAGACGCGGGGCGCCAGAGCGCCTTTGTAGCTGGGGAATCCGCCTTCCGGGCAACCGGGGTCGCCCGCGTTCAGATAACCAAGCGGAGCATTGGGGAAGCGGGTGGATTGGGCGTTCGGCTCAAAGCACTGGACGCGGCCCAGACTGTCGGAGTATGGAGAAACGGGATCCCAGCGCAAGCCCCCGGTGAGGGTGAGGGTGGGAGTGGCCTTCCAGGCGTCTTGAACGAAAAGGCCGAAGCGATTTCCGCGCAGGTCCTTGAACTCACCGCCGCCCTGCCAGAACTGGTAGACGTCGCCCAGAATGAAATCCGCCATGGCGTTGCCGGTGTTCGAACCATTAAAGGTGAAATTACCCATGGTTCGGTAGTCGTTCTTGATGACGTTGCTGACGTGCATGTATTCGCCGCCGAACTTGATCTCGTGCTTGCCGCGCAACAGGGTGACGATATCGTTAACCTGCCAATCCTTGTCGTCGCGCACGTAGTTCCAACCCGGCCGGGCCGTGAAATAGCCGTTCACGGCCACATAAAGGCTTGCGGGATCCTTTACAGCGATTCCTTTTACACCCG
>JADYZL010000472.1 GCA_020853155.1 Bryobacterales bacterium | reverse complement strand
GAAGCATTCATCATTGGGAGGAGACTGCCTTGGCTGAGGAAACAACGCCGACCGCCCCTGCGCCGGACGATAGCCCCATTCGCCGGTTGAGCGACAGCCAGCTCCGCAAGGAATCCAAGCGGCGGCGAATTTTGACGACTGCGCTTTCCGCCGGCGGGTCGATCCTCACCATGATCGGCGCCGTCCAGATTCAGCCGGCTTTGCCCCCTGCGTATGCGCTGCTGGCGATCATTCTCCTATTTGGACTCAATATCTCCGGCGTCCTCTTTCTGTTCCGTTGGATGGCGGTGCCCGCCAAGGAAGCGGCGCGGCGCAGGCGAAATTCCGTGCTCCAAATGCTTGGGGTCACACCGCAGCCGGAATAGTTGCCCCCATTTCAGGTGGCCGCCTCAGACGGCGCATACGCGGATCGCCTCTTTCAGGGAGCTCACCGGGTCTTTCAACGGCGTATATTCGTGCGAAATAAAGCCGCGGAAATTCAGCTCCGCTAACGCCTGGGCGATCGGGCGATAATTCAACTCCTGCGTGTCGTCGAACTCATGCCGGCCAGGGTTACCCGCTGTGTGGAAATGGGCCAGATACTCGATGTTCTCCCGGATCGTCCGGATAATATCGCCCTCCATGATCTGCATGTGGTAGATGTCATACAACAGCTTCATCCTGGGGGAGCCAACCCATTTGCAAAGCCCCACGCCCCACGCCGTGTGGTCCGCCATATAGTTGGGGTGGTTCACCTTGCTATTCAGAAGTTCCAGGCATAGAGTGACGCCCTTGTCCTCGGCGTGCTTCACGGGCTTTAGCAGAAACGCGGCGCTCGTTTCCATTCCCTGTTCGTCCGAGATGATTTTGCCATCCGCTCCAACGCGATCTCCGGCCATCACAATCACGTTGGGCGCCCCGGCGGCCGCGGCGTCGTCGATCAAAGACATCAACCGGGGTTCAATCGCCGCGTGGTTCGCGGGGTCGTTCACCCCAGCCTTGATGCTTCCACCGCCAGGAACCATACTGGGCACAAGGCCATACTTTTTCAAAGTGGCAAAATCCTGGGGGCCGATCAGATCGAACCCCTCGATCCCCAGGTCCGCAGCCGTCCGGCACATCTCATCCAGCGTCATGGGATTCGACGCCCGGCGGAACACGCCGCGTGTAACTCCCTGACGCAATCTGCCCGTTGCTTTTGCGCCGGGCGATGACTGTGCTCCCCTTGCCGGCGTAGCCGAGGCGGCCGAGGCCAGAGAACCGGTTGCGAGAAGGGCGTTGAGGCATGTTCTGCGATTCATGGCCATCAGCGTATTCCTGTTGAGGCCAGGAGGCAAGTTCCCGGCGCGCCCTTCAAGCCCGGGAAATCCAGCAACTGGCGCTAATTGCCGATGGTTTCCGCGTTCAGCACCAGCATGAGCCCGAAGGTCAAGGTGTCCGCATGCCTTCCCAGCGGATCGCCGGGGAGCGCGTCCCCCCGTTCAAAGAAGCCTTCGCTAGCCCAATCCCGCCGGTATTCGAGCATCGCAACGATGCCCTTCGGGTGTCGATACTCGCCGGTAAGAGTGAAATCCTGCAGGGTATTCTTGTTTCCAAACGCCCACCCATCCTGATCGTCGTACCAGCCGTAGCGGGGGGATACGTAGAAGTTGCCTCCCGCGTGGAGCCGGCCGGCGATCGCCGTGGCCATGATGGTTTTCGAACCCACTGAACCGTCGTCTTTTAAGGGCCGCATCCGTCCATAGTCGAAGTTTACGTAGGCTTGCGCCCGGTCCGTCCCCACTTTCACCACGGTGTCGTAGAAGTTTCGCCAGCCCCGGTTCGTCCCGGCATTCTCCGGGCCGCCGTAGTAGGTGTTGTACCACGAGACCTTGTCATACACGACGGCGCTGGTCAGGCCAACGGTCTTGCCGCTATTGGCATCGCGAACCGAATCCCAGCCGTTCACCAGTTGGGCGCCGGCCGTGAGATGCTTGCCGAGCGGCTTGGTTACCCGGACGCCCATGTGGAAGTACGGGCCGTAGACGAAGAGCCGGGAACGGGAGTAGTTCCAGTTCAGATTCGATTCCGGGAGTTCCGCTCCCGCGCTGGTGTAAAACTTCCCAAAATCGATCTGAAACCCATTCCAGGACTTGGGCGAGAGGCTCACGTAGGCCTGCGGAATGTACTGAAGGCTGCTGCCTCCCGGTTCCGCCCCGTTGAAAATCTCGAACCCCCGCCCGAATCCGAGATCCAGCCGGAAGCCGACCGGATCCACCGGATGCTGAATTTCCAGTTTGGCCATGTTCAGCATGAACGTGTTCGTGTCGGTATCGAAGCCGCGTCCGGCGATTTTCCCGGATGCCGGCTCCTGAAAACTCCCGCTCACGTAACCGTCGATCAGGCCGCCGACCTGAACCTTTTTCAAGGAGAGCCCCTCGTTGACACTCTGCCCGTGCAGGGTGAACGTCAGGCCGATCACGGCATAGCTAAGCACTTGGACGAACTTTCTCATGGCATACCCCCGTCGCCGAGAATTATCAGTAAGCCTTATGTTGAAGACGCACTGGTATCGTCAAGCCTAAAGCTGTTCCGAAGAGATAGCCAATCGATTATTTCTTGCACGCGGATAAAAATGTTTCGTCCGGCCACACGTTGGGGATGGATCGAATCGAAGCTCTGCGATGGATGCAGAGGGCCTCGAATGGGAAAGGCCGGGCGAACTGTTGCCGCCCGGCCTTCCGGCTGCTAACCGTGTTTCAAGCTCCTTCCGAAGCGCCCGCGATGCGCGCCTGGCAGGGAACCTCATGTTCGGGAACCCGACCTTGGGAGAAGACGGCGGCGCCCCGTGGGATGCCGCCGCCTAGCCTCCTAGATGTCGTAATAGAGCATGAACTCGTAGGGGTGCGGGCGCAGACGGACCGCTTCCGCCTCCGCTTTCCGCTTGTACGTGACGAAGGCTTCAATGATCTCCTGGGTGAAGACGTCGCCCTTGAGGAGGAACTCGTGATCTTCCTCAAGACAGGTGAGCGCCTCATCGAGCGAAGCGGGCATGGAGGGCACGCTCTTGAGCTCTTCGGGAGACAGATCGTAGATGTCCTTGTCGAGCGATCCGCCTGGATCGATCTTGTTGATCACGCCATCGAGGCCGGCCATCAGCATCGCGGCGAACGCGAGGTACGGGTTCGACGATGGATCCGGGGGGCGGAACTCGACGCGCTTCGATTTCGGGCTGGAGGAATACATCGGAATGCGGACGGCCGCCGAGCGGTTGCGCCGCGAATAGGCCAGGTTGACCGGAGCTTCGTAGCCCGGTACGAGGCGCTTATAGCTGTTGGTGGTGGGCGCGATGATCGCGGAAAGCGCCCGCGCGTGCTTCAGCAGGCCGCCGATATACCACAGCGCCATCTGGCTCAAACCGGCATAGCCGTCACCGGCGAACAGCGGTTTCCCTTCGTTCCAAAGGCTCTGGTGTACGTGCATGCCGCTGCCGTTGTCGCCGAAGATCGGCTTCGGCATGAAGGTGACGGTCTTGCCCGCCTGGGAGGCCGTGTTGCGGACGATGTACTTATAGAGCATCATGTTGTCCGCGCACTTCATGAGCGTGGAGAACTTCATGTCGATTTCGCACTGGCCCGCGCTGGCCACTTCATGGTGGTGGCACTCCACCTCCAAACCGCACTTCTCCATCACCTGCACCATTTCGGTGCGCAGATCCACATGATGATCCGTGGGGGCGCAGGGGAAGTAGCCTTCCTTGTAGCGCGGGCGGTAGCCGTGATTGTCGAATTCCCGGGAGGAGTTCCACCGGCCTTCGTCGGCATCAATGAAGTAGAACCCGTGCTGGTAAGTCTGGTCAAAGCGGATGTTGTCGAAAATGAAGAACTCCGCTTCGGCGCCCATGAACGCGGTATCGGCGAGGCCGCTACTCTTCAGATAGAGCTCCGCTTTGCGGGCAATCCAGCGGGGGTCCCGCTCATAGTGTTGGCGCGTAATGGGATCCACCACTTCGCCGATCATCACGAGGGTCGGCCTTTCGGTGAACGGGTCCATGAACGCGGTTGTGGGGTCCGGCATCAGCAGCATGTCGCTCTCGTTGATGGCTGCCCAAGCGCGAATGCTTGACCCATCGATGCCGGTGCCGTCCT
>JADYZL010000471.1 GCA_020853155.1 Bryobacterales bacterium | reverse complement strand
TACCTATATTCAAATTATTGTTTCGCCGGAGCGATGTCAACCTTTGCCGATGGGGCGTGGGGAAGCCTTGGGATTCCAGCGAAATGGGAACCACAAGTATCCCATGTCTTATCAGCAAGTTGCATCGTCTGATCGAAAGTGATGCAGGAGCCAGAGATTTTCCGTTTTCGTGGGCTCCATAAGAGAATTCAATGGAGCACCACCGCTGAGTGGTTTCTCTACGGAATCGTCCAGTTTTGAGACACGGAAAGGAGCCGCGTGAACAGCGCGAGACTTCGCCGACGGGGGCAGCGCCGGAAGGCGCCCCTGGAAGCGGATACAACTCATGCGGTCGAGCCATGGAAAGCACGAAGAAGCCTCCACCGGGACCGCTACCGGGAGCTTAGAAGCGCGGCGTTCAGCACGACCTGGTCGCCTTCCTGGAGGCCGCCGGAAACGGCTGCCAAGGTCGCGTTCGTGAGTTCGATGGTGACGGGCACCTTCTGGAGCTTGCCGCCGACCGAGCGCATGACAAACGCCTTCTCTCCCTCATAGTTCAGCGCCGCGCGAGGCACGAGGAGACCGTGCTCTTTGCTGCGGACCTCCACATCGGCATAGGCGGAAAGGTCCGGAATCACCCTCGCATCGGCGTGGTCGATGGTGACGCGGATGGGGATGTTGCGGATGTAGTAGTTCTCCCGCCAACCGCCGGTCGCCAACGCTCCCAGGCCGGTCACGGCTCCGGTCAGCTTGAGATCCGGAAAGGCATCCAGACCGATGTTGGCATCCTGCCCGAAGGTAAAGTTTTCGCTCTCGGTCTGGTTCACCGTCGCGTCGACGACCATCCGGGATGGATCCACGACCTTCATGAAAGAGCGGCCCGGCCGCACCTGCTCCCCTTCGGATACCTGGCGCATTTCACCGCCGTTGAAGTTCGATTGCAGCACGACGAGGCCATTGCGGGGGGAGTGGATGGTGAACCGGTTGAGATCATTTTGCAGATCCACAAGATTCTGCTGCTGATCCCGCACTTCCAATCGGAGGAGTTCGATGTCGGCAGCCTGGGATTGGCGCTTTACCGAAGAATCCTTTTGTAACTGCTTGTAGCGGGCCTCGGCTTCCTCGGACGCGAGCCGCAGGAGCTCAGCTTCGATCTCGCTCTTCACTTCCGAGGTCTTGAGATCGAGATTGGCCTTGTCGCGAGTGGCTTTCGCCACAAGAAGCGTCTGCTCGAAGGTCTCCCATTCCACCTTGAGGTCGGCCACCTTCTTGGCCAGGTTCGCCTCCGCCACTTCCACGAGCGCCCTCTGGTCGTCCAAACTATCCTGCAGAACGGTGGCGTCGAATTCGGCGATCACGTCGCCCTTCTTGACGGTTGCGCCGGCCGGGGCAAGTTTAATGATCGTCAAGGAGCGATCGAGCCCCCTGGCATGCACTTCCGGAGCGCTGATGTTCGCGAAATCGATGGCCGCCGTCTGACCGCCCGCCCGGATGCTCTTGACGAGCTTGCCCATCTTCACCTGCGCCAGTTGCGCGGCGGGGATGACCGGGGCCTTCTCCTGCGCATTCGGGCGCAGGGTCATCCATGCGACGCCCCCGCCCGCGACGATCACGAGCAGGAGGAGCCAGATCCACCCGCGAGAGGGTTCCTTCTCCGGCGGTTGCGGAGCCACGGGGACCGGCTGCATGTCCGGTTTACGCTCTGGCTGGGAAGATGGCTGGGTAAGGGCGGACATCGTTCAATCTCCAAACAGTCTTCAGACGTGGTTTGATACAAAGAGTTAGGCGACGGCGCGACGGTTTCGGTTACAGAACCCGCCGGCGGCGCGATCCATCACCCGCTTCGCGAATCACCCGTGAACGGGCCATTCTCGAATTCATGCGTATTGTCCTCTATTATTACGGGAAAATCCGGGATCGCAATGCCCATGCCATCTGCGAGGAGTACCACAAGCGCAGCCAGCGCTACGCCCGCTTTGAGCTGCAGGAACTGAAGCCGCGGCAGGAAACCTGGGACCAGGCGGGAGCTTTCAAATTGCTCTTGAGCCCGGAAGGGGAAGCCTGCACGACGGCGCAATTCGCCAAGCTCCTCGAAACCGCTCAGCTCGCCGCGCGCGATTTCCATCTGGTGATTGGGCCCACGGAAGGCCACCCAGCGGATTGGAAGCAGCGGGCTGACCGGTTGCTCAGCCTTTCGCCGATGACCTTCCCCCACGAACTCGCGCGCGCGATGCTTTGCGAGCAGGTTTACCGCTCGCTGACTTTGCTGGCGGGGCACCCCTACCCGCGTTAGCGGCCGGAGCGTTGCCATCGCGATCAAGGTCGATTCGATAATCGACAAACAGATCCCCCGGATTTCCACCGCTGACCGCACGTTCAAATCGGCTCCATTCCGCCGCCGAAATTACCCCATCTTCGGGTTCCGTGACGGCTGCGGCCGTGGGCGTTGCGTCGAAGACCCGGCCTCGCGCCCTGGCATGAAGTTCGGGGCGGAGCTTGGCGGCGGGCATTTCCCAACCTTTCTTGTCGCGGGCAAAGGCTTCGTCGGTGGGAACGGCCGCCACGAGTTCCGGGCTCACCATTTGTTCGAAAGCCGCGCGCAGCGTCGCGTTGCCGCTGCCGTGGTGGCCCACCTTGTAGAACACCGTTCGTTCGAGCAATTCCCGTGTACTGACTTTGCGGGTGCCCTTCCCGGCTACGGGCACATCAAACTCCAGGCCCTGCCAGGATTTCCAACTCTCCAACTCAGCGTCGCCGACAAAGAGCAGCACCTTCCCGGATTCCACCAGCTCAAACGCGAGCACCAGGCTGGTGTTGTTGATGGAGCCATCCAACTGGAGCGCCAGCGATGCGGCGGATTGCAGCCAATCTCCGTCGATCCGCCGCCAATCCTCTTTCACGTACTGTGAGAACAGCGCCATCCTCGAAGCCCAGTTAGCGGCGCTCGACTTTGCATTCTTCAGTTCCAGCTCGGGCACTCCCGTGCGTTCGATCTCGCGAAGAACATCCTCCTCCGGAAGGGCACGCGCGGAGTCGAAAGGCCGCAGACGTTCCGCCGCATCCGAATCCCCGCCGGAGCCATCGGCCGCCCCCAGCACTCCCGCCATCCAGGCGAAAGAGGGGCCTTCACTTCCGGACTTCCCATAGCCTTCCTCGGCCGGGGTTCGCCCCTGGACGAGCGCTTTTCGATCCATGGGAGGGCCCAGAACGTACACGCGCATGCCGCCCGGCGCCCAATCCAGATCCATGACCTCGCCGGGCTTCAGATAGGCCGGAGCGACGCCGAGACCTTCGGTGACAAACTCCATCCCCTGGTTGCTGCGCTCCGAAAAGCCGAGATTCATCCCCGCCGTGTCCGGGCCGCCAAAGCCCAGCACTTCCGCGATGGCGGAACCACATTCGCGGTCATATACGGCCGGGCTGGCCGTCAGCCGCTCGACCGCCTTCTCCACGGCCATCGCCATCTGGCGGTGATTCGCCTTGCGCTCCCTGGCGATAGTCTGGTCCGGGTCTTCCGTCCAGGCGACCCAGACTCGCTCCGGAGGCAGTTCCTGGAAAATATCCCCCGCATGGAAGAACCCCGCCACGTGATCCCAGTGCTCATGAGTGGCCACCACCGCAGCCATGACGCCGGGCTGGGAGCGGGTTCCGGCAGCAGTTTGAACGACATTCGCCGCGATCTCCCGCAACCTGGCCTTCTCACCCGTTGTGCCGACGAAGACGCCGCAATCAATCAGGACGTGCCGCGCCTGGCTACCGTCGCTAAAACTGAGCAGGAAACAATCTCCTAGACCCGGCCGGTACATCCGGATGCGCACGCCGGGACCGGTCCACGAGGCTTCCTTGGGAGCAGGCGCAGTCTTTGGGACAGGTGCGGTCTTTGGCGCGGGCGCTTTCCGTGAGGCTACTTTCCGTGAGGCTGCTTTCCCGGTGGCAATCTTTCGGCTAGGCATGGGAATCCTCCTCCTGGCTTTCCCGCTCATGAATCATGGCAAAACGCGAGCCGGGCCCGACGAAGGGGGACTGGCCGAAGTAGGTGAATCCAGGCCCGAAGCCCATGGCCTGTCCGAGAGCGCGAAACTGGGTTTCCGCCTCGGCGCGGCGTGTGCTCGAGAGGCTCTTGCGAATGACATAGCGAATGATGCCGGTATCGCAGTTGCCGATGATGGTGGCTCCGCCTTCGAAGTCGTCGTTATCCCGGCGCTTCACCCAGAGGAGGAACTCCCGTTCCATGCGGCCATCCGCATTTTCCCGGTCCGCGAAGTTAAGGGCATGCACTTCGATGCCGCGGTTGCTGCCATCGGAGGGCATGAGCCCTGCTTCCGTCAAGGCATGATCGCGGAAGCCGGTTGTGTCCTGGGCGAGAGCGGCATCAAGCATGTGTTTGGTCTGGATACGTTCGAGCTTGAGGAGGTGATAGATCGCCTCCCGGACGGGAATGCCGCCGTTGCCGAAACGGTCGATGGGCGCTTCCCGGCGGAGCGCGCGGGCGCGGGCGAGAATGCCGAGCTGCCCTGGCATGTCCCAATGCCCGAGGGCGTCCAGGCTGGGAACCGGCCAGGGCACGTTCCCCTTTGCGTTCGCGAGGCGCCGGACGAGATCCCCCGCGGCGCCGAGCCTCGCGAGCAACTGGCGCATCACAGGGCTTTCGTTCAAGAGGGTGACGGTGGGGTTCGAAGGACGGCGCCAGCGAAGCGAATCCTCTGATAGCGTCCGCACATCGCGGGGATAGATCCCTCGCGCGCGGAAGGCTTCGATGAGCGCCACGCGGTAACGCAGGGGATCGTCCGGGAAGAGGCCGGAATCAAGCGTGATCAGCGCGCGGAGATAGTCGCCGAAGGTGAGATCGCAGGGCGGGCAATAGTCGAGCGCGCGAATGCACATGCGGAGCAGATGACCAGCGGCTTTGGCCGCTTCGTCCGCAAAGCGGTGGATGAGATCCGGATGCAGTTCCCCTTCACGGAGAATGCCGGTGCCGCCGGAGGCGATCCGCCGCAAGTCTTTGATGCGGGATTCGTAAATGGAGACAAAGGCGTCGAAGATGGCGGCGACGAGCACGGCCCCACGAGCGTGCGGTTCCGTGCTGCGAGCGTATTCGGTGGGGTCCGGGTCCTGGCCGAGGTAAGCCCGCAAGGCGCCGTGCAGTCCGATGCCTTCGCCGAACTGCCGCGCCAATTCGACGAGAAGGCTGCGAG
>JADYZL010000470.1 GCA_020853155.1 Bryobacterales bacterium | reverse complement strand
GTCCTGTCCGGTGCTGAGAGGCTGGCTCACGTGCGCGGAAGCTAGTGTGGGCCCCATGGATGGGGAAACTGGCAGACCTTCTGTCGTGGAAGAGGAAAAAGTTTGGTGTTTGGACATCCTGCGGTTTTGCAACGAGGCGGCCCTTTGAAACCCAGAAGAACCGCCACTCTCTTAGAATAGCGAAAATTTAATACGTTTCGAAATGTTCCCTTAGGTTTCCGGCTTTGCGCTCAATGCTTCACATTCTGCTTCCCAATGGCAGTGCCACTTTGTATACACTGGGCGACGGAGGATCTTCGATGAGCGGCAGCACGGGTGGAAGCATTTCGCGCAGGCGGTTCGGCGGCGTATTGGGTGGGGCCGCCTTGGCCGCCGGATTGGGAGCAAGCCTGTCTTCATGCACCGCGGCTTCCGCGAAGCCGAACATTCTCTGGCTCACTTGCGAGGATATCGGGCCGGAGCTTGGCTGTTATGGAGACAGCTACGCGGATACGCCGAACCTCGATAAGCTGGCCACCCGGAGCTTGCGCTATACGAGCGCCTGGTCCAATGCCCCGGTCTGCGCTCCGGCGCGGACGACGATCATCAGCGGGTGCTATCCCACGAGCGTGGGCGGGGAGAACATGCGGAGCGTGGTGAAACTCCCACCCTCCATGAAAATGTACCCCACGCTGCTCCGGGAAGCGGGCTATTACACCAGTAACAATTCCAAGAAAGATTACAATCTCGAAGAGCCGGTGGAGGTCTGGAACGAATCGAGCAAGAAGGCGCATTGGCGGAACCGCGCACCGGGCCAGCCGTTCTTTTCCGTATTCAATTTCACCATCACGCACGAGAGCCAGATCCGGACGCGTCCGCACAAGGCCATACACGATCCCGCGAAAGCGCCACTGCCACCCTATCATCCCGATACGCCCGAAGTGCGGCTGGATTGGGCCCAATACTACGACAACATCACGACGATGGACGGGCAGGCGGCGGAGGTGCTGGCACAACTCGAAGAGGATGGGCTGGCCGAAGACACTATCGTGTTCTTCTATGGCGACCACGGCTCCGGCATGCCGCGTAGCAAGCGCTGGCCCTATAGTTCGGGCCTGCACGTGGCCATGCTGCTCCACGTCCCGGCGAAGTTCCGCAAGCTGGCGCCGCCCGAGTACGAGAGCGGCGGAACGTCGGACCGGAAGATCGGCTTCGTGGATCTTGCGCCCACCCTCGTGAGCCTCACCGGCAACAAGCCGCCCGCGTGGATGCAGGGAAGAGCCTTCGCCGGAATGGCGCCTGCGGAACCGGGTAAGTATCAGTTCGGCTTCCGTGGACGCATGGACGAGCGATACGATTGCGTGCGCACGTGCGGCGACGGGCGCTTCGTCTACCTGCGCCAGTTCATGCCGCACAAGATCTACGGGCAGCACATCGCCTACATGTTCGAAACGCCCACCACGCAGATCTGGAAGAAGCTCTATGACGAAGGTAAGCTCAAGCCTCCCATGACCTATTTCTGGGAGACGAAGCCCTACGAGGAACTCTACGATTTGCAGGCGGACCGCTGGGAAACGAAGAACCTCGCGCAAATTCCCGAGCACCAGGAGAAGCTGAAGGAATTGCGGACCGCGACGATCGATTGGATGAAGCGCGTCCGCGATGTAGGCATTCTTCCGGAATATGAGATGCACGAGCGGTCCAAGGGATCGGACCCGTACGACATGGCGCGGACCGAGGGGAAATATCCCATGGAGCGCGTGCTTGCGGCGGCGCTCGCGGCTTCCGACGGCTACGGAACGGGCAGCCAGCCTCCCGTGGATCTGGAACGGCTCAAGGACGCGGATAGCGCCGTTCGCTATTGGACGGTGATGGGCATTCTGATGCGCGGCGAAAAGTCCGTTGCGGAACATACCGCCGCGCTGCGGGCTTCGTTGAAAGACCCCGCCCCCAACGTGCGCATCGCCGCCGCGGAAGCGCTGGGCTGTTACGGAAAGGGCGCCGATGTGAACAGCGCGCTCGAAACGCTGCTGGAGCTTGCGCCGATGGATAAGAACGGCCTCTACCTCTCGCTTGCCTCCCTTGGAGCGATTGACGCCATGGGGAAACGCGCGAAGCCCGCCCTCGCGCGCATCGAAGCGCTCCCAACCAAACAGGAGGGGCTTGAGCAACGGCTCACGAACTACGTGCCAAGGCTCAAGGACGACATTGTGGCCAATCTGAAAAAGGCCTGATCGCGCTCCACGCGGGCCACGGAGCCGCCGCTGGTATCGATCTCCACCTGGACGCTCGTGCCCGGCGGCAGCTTGTTCTCAAAGTCGTCGAACTCGATGAGGACTTCCGAACCCCGGAACGCCGAGACGGTCCCCGTAAGCTCGCGGACATCGGAGAGGGTTTGGGGCCGAATTGCCGCCGATTGCCCCACGCGGATCCGCCGCATTTCCGCCTCCGTGGGCTGCACCACCGCGAAGCGGGTGGATTCGATCGGCGCAATGACGAGCAGCGGTTCCCCATTCGGGCTGACGACGGCGCCCTCTTCGGCCGGAATATCGGTGACGACGCCCTCCACGGTGGCAAGCACCTCACCCAGATCCACATCGCCGCGGGCGGATTCCCACTCGGCGCGCTTATCCTCGAGAGCGAGTTTCTCCGCGGCGAGATTCCGTTCCTCCACGGTGACGCGCATTTCGGCGGCCGAAAGAACCTGGTCCACCGTCTCGCTCTGGCGGCGCATCGCGTCCCATTCCTGCTGCGCCCGTTCATAGGCGATCCGGGACGTTGCGCCGGCATCAAAGAGAGCCTTCTGCCGGTCTGCTTCAATCTTGGCGCCTTCGATTTTTGAGTGGGTCGCTTCCGCTTCCGATTTCGCGCGCGCGAAATCCAGCTTCGCTTGAGCCGCCGATTTTTCCAGGGATTCCACGCGAATTGTGAGCGCCTGATGCTCTCGCGCCAACCGCTGTTCAATGGCATCGAATGCGTCGTTACGGACGATCGCCAGCAGGTCTCCCTCCTTCACCGTGTCGCCCTTGCGCACATGGAGCGATTGCAGGATGCCGCTGGTATCGGGATGCACGTTCACCGGATCCGCCGCGCGTACAACACCGCTGAGCAGGATGTGCGCGGGGTCGGTTTCCGGCGGCGCGGGCGTCTTCGCGGGAGGGGGTACATTCTCCCGGCCGAAATGACTCCCCGCCCAATAGGACGCGGCGCCCACCGCGAGCACCAGCACGCAAACGACTGCAACTCTTAGCCACATACGGTTTTGCCAGGGATGACAGTTTGCCTCATTTCCGTGCCGCATTGCGCGGCGCGGGGCTGGAGCGTTCCCGGCGAGGTTCCGCCGCCGCTCCTTCCTCATTATGGCCGTTCCCATTACCGCATGGGAATACGTGCCTCGGGAGCCCCCGTCCGAAACGAATTCTTGCCATTCCCGTTCTTGCACGATATGGTTAGAAATTGCGAACGGATCCTGCTCATGAGCATTCGACTTGGCGACACGATTGACGACTTTTGTGTCAAATGCAAACGCCTCACCAACCACCACGTCGTTTCCATCGTGGAAGACGCCGCGGCCAAGGTGCGGTGCTGTTCCTGCTACCACGATCATGACTACCGGCATGAACAGCCGGAACCCAAGAAGCCAACCAAGAAACAGCTCGAAGAGCAGGACCGGAAGACACGGGTTGCAGGCATCGACGCGGACGAGGACGTGGGCGAAGAGGCGGATGACGATGCCGAAGACGACGATGTCGAGGTAAACGAAGACGCATTCGCGGCGGAGGAAGAGGAAGAGCGCCCCGCTCCGCGCCGCGGACGCCGTTAGTGCCTCGCGCCGCTCGCGTTTCCCCGCCCTCGCTCCCAGAAGGATCCACCCGCCGCGATGGCAGCCATGAGTGTTGAATCCTCCCGCGCGCTCGCTCTCGAAACCGTGGCGCGTTTACGGCAAGCGGGCTATCTGGCCCTGTTTGTCGGCGGCTGCGTTCGGGATCGTCTGCTCGGCGTCACTCCCGGCGACTACGACGTCGCCACCAACGCCCGGCCCGCCGGCATTGAGCGGCTCTTCCCCGATGCGATCGCCGTGGGCGCGAGCTTCGGCGTGATGCTGCGCCGCAAGGGTGGCGCACAGACCGAGATCGCCACCTTCCGCAGCGAAGGCGAATACGGCGACGGCCGGCGTCCGGATGCGGTGCGCTTCGAAGAAACCCCGGAAACCGACTCGCGGCGGCGGGATTTCACGATCAATGCGTTGTACGAAGACCCCGCCACCGGCGAGGTGCTCGATTTCCACGGTGGGCGCGAAGATCTGGAGTTGCGGCATGTTCGCGCCGTGGGAGACCCAGGCCGGCGTTTCGCCGAAGATCATCTGCGAATGATGCGCGCCGTGCGTTTCGCCGCGCGTCTCGGCTTTCACATCGAGGCTGCCACCGCCTCCGCGATTCGCGCCCACGCGGCGGAGATCCGGAAGATCGCCCCGGAACGCGTGCGCGACGAACTCTCTCGCATCCTCACCGAAGGCGGCGCGGGGCGCGGCATGGAGATGCTCGATGAATTGGGGCTGCTGGCCGAGATCTTGCCGGAGGCTTCGCGCATGAAAGGGGTGGAGCAGCCGCCCGAGTTTCACCCGGAAGGCGACGTCTGGGTCCACACCATGCGCATGCTCGAACTCCTCGAAAAGCCCAGCCTCACTCTGGCGCTGGGCGTGCTCTTCCACGACATCGGCAAGCCGGAAACGCAAAGCTTCTCCGGTAGGATTCGATTTCATGGCCACGTGGAAGCGGGGGTACGCATTGCCGGGGAAGTGATGGAGCGGCTGCGTTATTCCGGTGCGGAGACGGAGCAGGTGCAAGCGCTCGTGGCCGGGCACATGAAGTTCATGCACCTGGGCGAGATGCGCCAGAGCACCCTCAAGCGCTTCCTGGGCCAGCCGCGCATTGCCGAGCATCTCGCGCTACATCGCGTCGATTGCCTCTCAAGCCACGGGAAACTCGATCATCTTCACTTTGCGGAGGAAGCGTTGGAGCACTTCGGCGAAGAGGAACTGCACCCGGAACCGCTGCTGCGGGGCGAGGACCTGGTCGCCCTGGGCTACCGGCCCGGCCCACGCTTCGGCGAAATCCTCCGCGCCCTAGAAGAGCAGCGTCTGGAAGGCACGCTCCACACCCACGAGGAAGCCCTGCAATGGGTGTTGCGGGAGTTTCCGAATGATGCGAATCGGGCGGGCTAATCGCCGGTTTCCCGATCGATTCCGGCGGCGAGAGCGGGCGTGAGCAGCCACTGCAGCGAAGCGGAAGGCCGCGGCCCGCTCCGGAATACTTCGAGCGCCGCCAGGCCGGCTTTCCGAAACCCGTGTACATGCTGCGGCACACCCAGCAGAAAGCTGAGCAAGCTGCTGACAAGCGGTTCGTGCGACACCACAAGCAGCGGCGCGCTTTCTTCCCAATCGCGCATCTCCGCCCACGCTGCCTCGGGAGAGGAATCGGGAGTGAATGCGTCGCTGAATGCCACCTTGCCGGCGGCGCCCAACAACCTCTGCGCGATTAACGCCGTCCGTTGCGTTCGCTCATACGGGCTGGCCAGGATCTGGCCCGGTTTCACCCCGCTGCGCGCCGCCACGCGGAGAACGGTTTCAAGCTTGGCGATCCCCTCCGGTGTAAGCGTGCGGTCCCGGTCCCGGCCCGTGGAAGCACGGTCCTCCGCGATGGCGTGGCGTAGCAGATAGACGATCATTGGAATGGCAATACCCTGGTTACAAGAGCGGAGAGCCGAAAGCCCCCTCAACCGCTCCATTCTGTCATCCGGGGCGGTTCCGCACAATGGCTGGCCGCGCGCGCGGACACGCGGCGCAAGGCTCTGGCATACTGAGAACGCGCCAACCCCATGACACCGGAGCCACGCATCGAGGATTTATCGCGAACGAGTACGCGCGCACGTGGCGGTGGCCGCTCCCCGTTCGCCGCGATCGCGAACGCGAAAGATGCGGCGAGAATCGCGGCCATCGGTTCCGCCATTGCCATTCTGGTTTCGATTCCCGTGAGTCAGATTCTCCTGGGCGTGGCGCTGCTTTGTTTGCTCGCGGGCCGAGTCCGGCTGCCGTGGCCGCGCGTGTGGATTCCGCTCGGCTTATTCATCGCATGGTTTTTCGTCTCCCTCGCATTCTCGCCGGAACCCGCGATGGCGTTCCCGCAGATCAAGAAATTCTATGTTTTTCTGATGCTTCCGGTGACGATGGCCGCGCTCCGCGGAGCGTCGGATTTCTTGCGGATCGCGCTCGGGTGGGTGCTTGTCGCGAGCGCCAGCGCCCTGCTCGCCATGGGGCAGTTCCTCTGGAAATACCTTGCCGCGAAGCAGGCCGGGATCGATTTCTATTCGGCCTACGTCGGCGCCCGCATTACCGGATTCATGAGCCATTGGATGACCTTCAGCGGGCAGGAAATGCTGGTCGCCCTGGTCTTGACCGCGCTCTTGTTCTTTGGGCCCTGGCGCAGCCGGCGCATGGCAATGCGGGGCTGGGCGGCGCTCGCGCTGCTGCTCGCGAGTATCGTTCTAGGAAACACGCGGGGGGTTTGGATCGCCACCGCCGCCGGAGCGCTTCCGTTGCTGTGGTGTTACCGTAAATGGCTTGTGCTGGCGGCCCCGCTGGCGTTCGTGGCCTTGCTCGCCTTCGGCCCCGCCGTGGTGCAGCAGCGCTTTATCTCCATCTTTCGTCCGGCGGGCGAACTGGATTCCAACCAGCATCGCGTGGTCACCTTTTGGACGGGTGTGGAGATGATCAAGTCCCATCCATGGGTGGGGCTGGGGCCGGAACGAGTGGGGCCGCATGTCGCGGAGTACGCGCCCGCATGGATCCGCCGCCCCTTCCCCGAAGGTTACTACGGCCACTTGCACAACATCTATGTGCACTACGGTGCGGAACGCGGCGTGCCCGCCGTGCTCTTCCTGCTGGCGGCGTTCGCCGTGCTGTTTCTTCACCAGCGAAGAGCGCTCCAACGGATAGCGCAAAGTTCGCCGCCGCGCTCCCTGGAACGGTTCACGCACCTTGCCGTGATTGCCTGTCTGGTGGCGATTCTGGTGGGCGGGCTGTTCGAATACAACCTGGGCGATAGCGAGATTCTCACGATGTTTTTCGTCATCGCGGCCGGTGGCTATCTGGCAACTCCCGAAGATCGTTTGCGCGGCGAAGAGCCCGCCGCATCCGCACCCGGCCTCGCGCGTTAGTCGTCCTCATGCGAGGACCAGCGCTCGCTCGATTCCTCCCGGTTCTGATGCATGCGCTGCTTCGCGGCGCTCGTCTTGCTCGAAGACGCGGTTCCTCCTGCGCCCGCCGCTTCCGCCAGGTCCTTGAGCATTTTCACCTCTTCCGCGCTCAGAGGCCGATGTTGGCCAATTTGCAGCTTCCCGATGGAAATGGGACCAATGTGCGTGCGCACCAGCTTCAGCACCTTGGAATCCACCGCTTCGAGCATCCGCCGCACCTGCCGGTTGCGCCCCTCGCGGATCGTGATCGCGAGGTGTGTATACTTCTCGCTATCGCGCAGCCGGATCACCTCGGCCGGCTGCGTCACGCCGTCGCTCAACGTGACGCCATCGCGCAGACGTTGCAATTGCTCTTCGTCGAGCCGCGTGGAGGATTTCACCAGATACGTCTTCGCGACCTTGTAGACCGGGTTTGTAAGCAGCTCGCCGAGATCGGTGTCGTTCGTGAGGATCAGCAATCCACTCGTATCGAGATCGAGCCGCCCTACGTTGAACACCCAGGACTTCACATCGGCCAGCAGATCGTAGATGGTGGGACGCTTCTCCGGATCTTCCCGCGTGCAGAGATAGCCGCGCGGCTTGTAGAGCAGCACATAGAGCCGGTCGCGCGGACGCAGCACGCGCCCATCGAGCGTGACGCGATCGTTCTCCGGATCCACCCAGACATCGGGGTCTCGCACGATGCGGCTGTTCAGGCGCACGCGCCCCTCGCGAATCCATTCCGCGGCGACGGTGCGGGAACCCACACCTGCTCGTGAAAGCACACGGTCTAGCGTCTTGCGGGTAGCGCCTTCCGCGTCCCCGCCGCGCGGTGCGCTCTTCGCTCCGGTAGGCGGCGGCCCCTGGGGACGACGGTCCCCCGGCCCGGATTTCGGAGCATACGGCCGCCCTGCACGGGAGCCGGTGCGTGGGGAGTTATCCGCTTCTGAACGCGGCCCCGCTCCCCGGCCGCGCCCATCCGTGCGCTCCTGTTCGCGGGAAGCGCTTCCCTGTCCGGAGCGGCCCTCAAACGCGCGGCCGCGCGGCCCCTCCGAAGCGGCTCGCGGCTTGAACGGAGCCTGCTTCCCAGGCCCGAACGGCTTTCGTTCCCCCCCGCGGCGCGGCGCATCTGAACGAGGACGATCCCCGCCCGCGCGCGAGGGTCTCGGCTCCCCATCGCGCGGCCGTTCTTCAGCCCGCCTCCCCTGCCGGGGCCCGCGTGCATCGTAGATGGGCCCTCCTTCTCGCGGCGCACGCGCGGCAAACGGTTTCCGGGAACCCGGTCTCCCGCGATCCTGCTGCCCTTGCGGGCGCTCCGTCCGGTTCGCCGAATCTGGCGCGTCCCTGCTGGTTCGCTGCGGCTGTGCCGCTCTCCCACCGGGGCCGCCGCGCCGCGGTGGTTTCGCTCCATCGGGACGCGGGCCGCTCTGGCCGAAGCGCGGAGCACGGGCCGGCGGACGTTCCCGTGGTGCGCGTTCCTCACGAGCGGGCCGATCTTCACGGGACGGGCGATCTTCGCGCGGTGGGCCGCCCGCGAACGGTTTTCGCGGCGTGGGACCTTCGCCGCGGCCGCCGCGCGTCGATGGCGCCGGGCCCGCTCCCCTGCCTGCGCGATTGGGTGGGCGGTTTGGAGGACGGTTGGATTGAGGCTTTCTAGGTTTCATTCGGATTGCAGGACTCAATCCATTGTCGCCTCTATCGGCGCGCGGCGTACGAAAATCCGCAAGTCGCCGCTCGACGCCCTACCACGCGCCGCCACCAGGCATCGCTGGAAGCGCTGCACGCCCGTGCGCTCAGCCTTCCGCGCTCTACGGTTTCCCGAGAAACTCCGGAGGGAAAGGCGCCGCGCCCTCCGCATTGGGGTTCCGTTTGTTGTTCTGCCCTCCAGAGTCGCGCTGCAGCGGAATGTTCATCCCCCCGGTCGCTTCGAGAATGTCGAACAGGTGGTCTCGCATTTTCTTGATGAGCGGCGCATGGGTGGCGCTATTGATCAGATTGCGGCTCTCGAGCGGATCCTCCTGCATGTCGTAAAACTCATCGAGATCCCATATACCTTGCGCTCGGATGAACTTGTACCGGTCCCCGCGCAAGGCATGCACAGTGGGCGTCTGCGGAAAATTGCGCTCCCAATAGTATTCATAAAGCAATTCGGTGCGCCAGTTCGCGGGCCGCGTGCCTTGAAGCAAGGGCAGGAAACTTGCGCCATCAATCCCTTGGGGCGCGGAGACATGCGCCGCGGCCAGCACCGTGGGCATGATATCGATGTTTGCCACAATCCCTTCCACGGTGCGCCCGCCCGTGAACAGGTCCGGGCAGCGGGCTAGCATAGGCACCCGCATGGATTCTTCGTAAGCCGTGCGTTTATCGATCAACCCATGCTCGCCGAACGCGAAGCCGTTGTCGCCCATGTAGATCACCAGCGTGGAATCGAGTTCCCCCCGCTTGGCGAGGGTGTCGAGCACGCGGCCAATACTATCGTCCACGGCCAGCAGCGTCTCCGCATAGCGTTTGTAATACTCCGCGATGTTGAGCGAGGTGTGATAGGGGTAATCCACCCCATGCCACGAATTGCGCTGGTTCTGCACCCACATTGGCCGGTCATGCACCATGTCTCCGGATTTCGCCATCGTGGCGGGTGCTACGAACGTTTCATTCTTGTACCGGCCCTTATGCCGTTCGGCTGGGATGAATTCCGAATGCACGGCCTTGTGCGAGAGGTAGAGGAAATAGGGCTGTTCCTTGGGCAGCGTGCCCAGCCAATCGAGGGCGTAATCGGTCAGTTCGTCCGTGATGTAGCCCTTCTGTGGCACGGCCTTGCCATCCACATTCAAACCGTTCGCGTTGGGAAGGTAGCTGCCCTGCCCGCGGAAACTCACCCAATGGTCGAATCCCGGCTGCGGCGCATCGCCCTGGTTGCCCATGTGCCACTTTCCGATGAACGCGGTCTTGTATCCCGCCCGTTGCAGATGGGCGGGGAAAAATTCCGTGCCCTTCGGAATGGCCGTGTGGTTATCCACGATGCGGTGCTTGTGGGCGTAGCGGCCGGTCAGGATGGAGGCACGGCTCGGGCTGCAAAGCGCGGTGGTGGCAAAGGCGTTCTTCAGATAAGCGCCTTCGCGGGCAAGACGGTCCATCTGCGGCGTCTGGAGCCAGGGCTGCCCGTGGAGAAAACCCATCGCATCGTAGCGATGATCGTCCGCGAGGATAAAGATTACATTGCGCGGTTTCGCATTCCCCGCCGATTGCGAGGCCGAAGCGGCCATCGCGCCGGCGCCGCTCACCGATGTCATCAGGAAGTCTCTGCGGTTCATCTTGGGTTCCTTTGTCTTGGGTCTGGAGACGCGCATGCCAAAGCGTACGAATTTGCCTCCTTTTGCTTATCACAGCCGCCGCGCCAGCCGCTACCTGCCACGCGCTCCCTACCCGCTCGAAACATGCGCTGCGCGGCTTTTCTCTTAGAATGTGCCTATGGCTGGATTTTTCAGGAGTTTGCTCTTTCTCCTCCGGCGCGCCTTCGTAGCCAGTTATTCCGACAACATCCTGCTTTATGCGAAAAGCGCCTCCTACTCCGGCCTGTTGAGCTTCATCCCTCTCGTGGGAACTCTCGCCGCATTGCTCTTCCAGGCGAATGCGATGGCGGTTTCCCAGATCCTGGCGCAACTGCTGGGCGATGTAGTGCCGCCGGGCACGGAGACCCTCATCTCTTCCCAGTTCGTCGCTTACGGCGAGCGCCCCATCTCGCTCCTCATCGGCGCGGGTGCGATCTCGCTCTGGTCCGCTTCAAGCGTGCTCGCCTCCCTGATGGAGGGCTTCGACGCCTGCTATCGCATCCCCGTCCAGCGCTCGTTCTGGCAGCAGCGCGGCGTGGCGATCATGCTCGTTCTGATCGCCGGTATCCCCGTGCTTCTTGCTTCCGCGCTGATCGTATTCGGGGAACAGGCAGCCTTTCTTCTGGTGGCTCGCGCGGGAGGAGCCGGGGGAGGAAGCATCGGCACGGGTGTGCAAATCGCTCTCGCCGCCGCCCGCAATTTCATCGGTTTCGCCACCAGCATTCTGGTGACCACCTTCCTCTTCTACTTCGGTCCGAACAAGCACGTGCGCTGGCGGGACGCCTTCCCGGGTGCGATGGTAGCCACGGTGCTCTGGTATCTGACGGTGGTCGTGTTTGCCTGGTATGTCCGCAATATCGCCAACTACAACGTGGCTTATGGCAGCTTGGGGGCGGGCATCGCGCTACTTGTCTGGATGTTCGCGATCAGCGTCATCGCGCTCTATGGGTGCGAGTTCAATTCCGAATTTGAACGCGCGCGGCAAGAAGCGCCGGAAGCGGGGAACGGTGCGTCCGCCGAAGCCATAACACTAGGCTAACCCGCGCGCTCAATCCCCTCCGGCGCGGTTCACGGCAGGCTCCGCATCGTCGTCGTCACCCGTTTCCAGCATGCGGGGCACACCCAGCAAGGCGGCGGCGCTAAGGTCGGAAACATCGCTCACGCCGCGCAATTTCCGCGTCACCGCCCGGTGCCGCACAGTGACATCGTCCACCGTCTTCGAGGCTTCCTGCAGCTTCTTCTGCACCTTGTCGAGCACGCCGCCATACTTCTCAAACTCGGTCTTCACCGCGCCCAGAATCTCCCAGACCTCGCTCGATCGCCGCTGGATCGCGAGCGTGCGGAATCCCATCTGCAAGCTATTCAGGATCGCATTCAGCGTCGTGGGCCCGGCCAGCACCACGCGGGATTCGTTCTGCAATTGGTCGGCCAGCGACGGCCTCCGCAACAGTTCCGCATAGAGGCCCTCTGTCGGCAAAAAGAGAATCGCGAAATCCGTCGTCTCCGGCGGATGGATGTACTTTGTCCGAATATCCTTCGCGGCATTGCGAATGCGCTGCTCGAGCGCCTTTGAGGCCGCTTCCACCTCTTCCGCGTCCGCCGCTTCGGAGGCCAGCACCAGCCGCTCATAATCCTCACGCGGGAACTTCGCGTCAATTGGCAGCAGCACTTCCTCATCTTCCGGACCCCTGCCCGGCAGCCGGATGGCGAACTCCACCCTTTCCGAAGACCCCGGCTTCGTGGCGACATTCGTCTTGTACTGTTCCGGCGAGAATACTTGCGCCAGCAGGTTCGCCAGTTGCGTTTCGCCCCACGTGCCGCGCACCTTCACGTTGCTCAGCACGCGCTTCAGATCGCCCACGCCCGTGGCCAGCGTCTGCATTTCGCCTAGCCCCTTATGCACCTGTTCGAGGCGGTCGCTCACAAGCTTGAAGGATTCGCCCAGGCGCTTCTCGAGCGTGCCTTGCAGTTGCTCGTCCACCGTCTTGCGCATCAGCTCCAGCTTGTCGGAGTTCTCGTTTCGCAGGGTGGTGAGGTTGAGGGCAAGCGTGTCGCGGAGCTTCTCGAGAGCCTCCGTATTCGTCTCGCTCAGCCGGTCCACCCGCGCCACCATTTTCTCGAGCTCCAGCCGCTGCGCTTCCGCGGCTTCTTTCGCGCCGGCGCGAAGGCTTTCTCCCATTTGCGTCAGGGTGCGCTGCATTTCTTCCCGCAACGCCGCCGACGTTTCGAGCGATTCCTTGCGCGCAACCGCGAGCGCCTGGGCCAGTTCGGCGCGGGAATCTCCCAGCGTGTTGACGAGTTCCTGCCGCAGCACGCGCCCACGCTCATCGGCGGCATTCCGGGCGGCTTCGCCATCCTCACGGAGCACGCGGTCAAGCCGTTCGATGTCGCTCTTGACGGATTGGAGCTTCTCCCCGAGTTGCCCCATTTCCGCTGCGCCCTCCCGGCTGGGCGGCCGCAGAGCGATCCACACAAGCAGCAGGATCGTCACGAGGACCCCGGCGAACATAGCGGCAAACAGCAGATCCATCTTGCGCACCACGGGGCCGCTGGCGCTAGGCCGGCGCGCCCGGCTCCGAAACCACCACCGAACCCAACGCCTTCAACTGCGGCTCCAGCACCGCGGCGTCCCCGGCGACAACAAGCACGTAATCTTCCGGCACGAAGTATTGGCCGGCGAGCGCGTGCAACTCCTCCGCCGTTACCGCCGAAACGCGGGCGGTGTAAGTATCCAGGTAATCCTCTCCGAGGTCGAGCAGTTCGACCCCCGAGAACTGGTTGGCAAGAGACCCATGGCTCTCCAGACGCAGCACGAACGTCCCGTTCATATAGTTGCGGACGCTCGCAAGCTCACTCGCCGGAACGATCTCGTTCACAAGCCGCCGCATCTCGTGCCGCAAGCCGAGCACCGCTTCGCCCGCGCGATCCATGGCCACCTGCGTCGTTAACGACAGAATGCCGCCGTCAACCAGCGCCGAGTACGAACTCGAAACGTGATACGCCAACCCCTGCTTCTCGCGGATCTCGCTGAACAGCCGGCAACTCGCGCCTCCGCCAAGCACGGTATTCAGCACCGTAAGCGGCAGATAATCCGGATGCAGCCGGTTGGGGGCGGGCCGCGCCATGCGCAATTCCGCCTGTACGCTCCCCGCGCGATGGATCAAGTGGATCGGCGTCGATGCCATCGTCTGCCCGGCGGGCGGAACCGCTGTGCGTTCCTCCTTCCGCGCTTCCCTCCGCCACGCGCTGAAAACCGTCTCCAGTTGGGCAAGCAGCCGCGCGCGTTCCGGCAGATCGCCCACCAGCACGAGAACCGCCTCATCGGGGCGCCATGCCGTCCGCGCCATCGTGACGAGATCGCCCCGTTCGAGCGCCGCGATGTGCGCCGGCTCCGGGCTGGTAACAGCATAGGGATGCGCGCCGAAGACAAGCTCGTTCATCTTCGAATCCGCCCAATACCCGGCTTCGGAGCGCTCCACCATCAACTCGTGCAAGCGGTTCTGCTTGCGCAGCGCAAGCTCATCGGCGGGGAACACGCTCTCGAGCAGACAAGTGGAGAAGAGTTGCAGGAACGGTTCGAAGGCATCTTCGAGCACCGTGCCCACACCGATGAAAAAATCGTCGGACGCGGAGAAGTGGAACTGCGCGCCCAACTGCGCGCTCGCTTCCGCAAGCTCTCGCGCGCATAGCCGGTCCGTGCCGTCGGTCATCATCGCCGTCATTGTTTCGGCGATACCGGTGCGCGACGGCGGGTCAAGCTTGTTGCCGCCCGGCAAGCCCAGCCGCAGGCTGATCGAAGGGAAGCGTGGATCTTCGAGCCAGGCCACGCGCAATCCGTTCGAGAGGATGGCATGCTGCGCCCGGGGAATGCGCACCCGCGGAAATTCCGTGGCAACGGGAGGGATGGTCCGGTCATGGAGTGTCATGCATTTTCTCCCGCCGCATCGCCCGCTTCCGCATCCATTGCGGCGGGGACAATCTGCATCAAGGCAATCTGTTCCGGCGCGAAGAGCCGCCGCGCCAGGTCCTGAACCTCGCCGGCGCTCACGGCCAGCAAGCGATGCAGGTCGCGGTTAATCAATTCCGGTTCCTCGTCAAAGAGCATGTATCGCCCCAGCGTCATCGCGCGGCTCAGGCAGCTCTGCATTTGCGCCACGCGGCTCGAACGAAGCATCGTCCGCGCCCGCTCCAGTTCCGCCTCCCCCACGCCCTCGCGAGCAAGGCGCGAAAACTCCTCCTCCACCTGCGCGCGCACTTCCTCCGCCGCCACGGCCGGGTTATGCAGCAGAAAGAGCGAGTAGCGGCCGGGCCCTCGAAAATCCACGGACGAAGAAAACGGCCATCCCAGAGCCGCTTCAAACTGAATCACGCTTTGCTTCTCTTTCACGAGCGCCTGGAACAGGCGGCTGCTCTCGCCCGCAGTGAGCACAATATCGAGCAGCACAAGCGTGAAGTAATCGCTGGAGCGCCGCTCCGGCCCTGGATAACCAAGTACGAGCCCCGGCACTTGCGCCAGCGGATCCACCACCCGCCGGAACGCAGGCTTGGCGGGCGAGGGCTCATCGAGCGCCGGCCGTGCAGGCTGCGGCTGCGCGGGAATATCGGCGAAATACAACTCGCTCAGCTTGTGCGCCTCCTCAAGATCGAAATCGCCCGAAATCACCAGCACGGCATTGTTCGGTGCGTAGTAGGTGTGAAAGAAGCGGTCCACATCCTCGACGCTTGCCGCGTCCAGATCCTCGAACGAGCCGATCAGCGAGTGCGTATTCTGCCAGTTGCTGTAAGCCACTTCCGGCCATCGCTCGAGCAGCGCAGTTGCGTAGGGCTGGTTGTCGAAGGACATTAGACGCTCCTGCTTCACGGCGTCCCTCTGGTTGTCCAGATTTTCCTGCGTCACCGCCAGGCCGCGCATGCGGTCCGCTTCCAGCCACAAGCCCAGGGCCAGTTGCGTCGAAGGCAACACCTCGTAGTAGTCGGTGTAATCCCAGTGCGTCGAACCGTTCATCGTGCCGCCGTTCGATTCGATCAATTGGAAGTGCATCCCCTTCGGCGCATTCGTCGAGCCCTGGAACATCATGTGCTCGAACAGGTGCGCGAAGCCGGTCTTGCCGCGCGTTTCCACGCGGCTGCCCACATCGAAGATCAGGTAAATCGCAACGACGGGCACGGCCGTGTCGCGAGACAGAACCACACGCAGCCCGTTGGCCAGCGTGAAGGATTCCACGGGTATTTGAAAGTCTTTCAATCCGGTGTCCTATCGATTGAATTTGCCGGTTCGGTTAAACCTGCCGGTTCGATTGAATTTGCAGCGCCCCGGCATGCGGAACCTTCCGGCCGCCCGTCCCGCATCACAAGGTCTCTACTCTCCGCACCGTCACACGTCCCAGAATTTCTTCCGTCTCCGCCCGGTTGGCAAAGTTAAGGCCCGGCTTCATCGCGGATGCGGTGCCCGCGGCCACGCCCCAACGCACCGCCTCCACCGGATCATGCCCTGCCTGCCTCGCCCACGTGAGCGCCGCCGCCCGGGCATCCCCCGCCCCCCCCGGCGCTACCG
>JADYZL010000469.1 GCA_020853155.1 Bryobacterales bacterium | reverse complement strand
GCGGCGATCTCGCGCTCCACGAGCAGATCGTCGTCGGTCCACTCGATGCCCGCGTCGTCAAGCAGGGCCAGCAAGCGCGGGTGGCGGGGGATATCGAAGATCCCGGAAATGCGCGCCCGTTCCGTTCCCGCGCGCACCATCTCCGTGGCCGCGCGGCCGCCGAGAAGCAGCCCGAGCGCATCCACGAGAATCGATTTGCCGCTGCCGGTCTCGCCCGTGAGCAGATTCAGCCCCGCGTGAAACCGCAGGCGCAGCTTCTCCGCCACCGCGAAATTCTCCACTAGCAACTCGACCAGCATCTCAAGAGCGATTATACGAAGGAGTTTCCCGCATGTTCGAAGATCCACCTCGCGCGCGATCCCGCGGAACCGGCGTCACTTCACGATTCCCCGCTGCGATTCGGCGATGAACGTGAGCACTTCTTCCACTTCTTTCGTTTGAGGCACCTGCTCCCGGATGCGCTCGATCGCTTGCGTGGTGTTGAGTTTCGAGCGGGTAAGGATGCGGAAAAGGTTCTGCAGCGGTTCGATCGCATCCGGCGCAAAGCCGCGCCGCTCCAGCCCGTTGCGGTTCGCGCCGAAGATCTTGATGACGCGCTCGCTCACCGTGGTGGAGAAGGGAAGCACGTCCTGCGTCACGACGCTATAGCCGCCGATCATGGAGTGCCGGCCGATGCGGCAGAACTGATGCACGCCCGTGAATGCGCCGATCACCGCATGGTCTCCGATGGTTACGTGGCCCGCCAGCGTGACGCCATTCGCCAGTACGCAAGAATGCCCCAACTGCACGTCGTGCGCCACGTGCGTATAGGCCATCAGCAGGTTATCGTCGCCAATCTTGGTGAGAGCCCCGCCGCCCTCCGTACCGCGATGGATGGTGACGAACTCCCGGATGCGATTGCGCGAGCCGATCCTTGTTTCCGCACGCTCGCCTTTGTATTTCAGGTCCTGTGAAGCCACGCCCACCGTGGAATATGGATAGAAGACGTTGTCCTCTCCGATCCAGGTGGGCCCTTCGATGTAGAGGTTCGCCATCAGCCGCGTGCCCGCGCCAATCTCGACATCGGCGCCGATCACGCAATACGGCCCGATTTCCGCGGTTTCGGCAACGCGGGCTCCGGCATCCACCAGCGCAGTAGGGTGTATGGGCATGCGGCCCTCTCTTTAGGCGTCCGGGAGTTGGGCAGCCTTATCCTGCAGCGAGCACATCACGGTAGCCTCCGCCACCACCACGCCATCGACGGACGCGGTTCCCTTCATCTTTGCCACGAACGTCTTCCGCTTCACCACCGTCATCTCAATAATTAACTGGTCGCCCGGCACCACCGGCTTGCGGAACTTGGCTTCCTCGATCGAGGCCAGCAGCACCAGTTTGGATTCGCGGTCCGGGATGGTCATGAGCACGAGCACGCCCGCCACCTGCGCCATCGCTTCGGTAATCAGGACGCCCGGCATCACCGGAATCTCCGGGAAATGGCCCATGAACTGCGGCTCATTCACCGTCACATTCTTCAAGCCGACGATCCGCGTATCGTCATAATCGAGTACCTTGTCCACCAGGAGAAACGGGTAGCGGTGGGGAAGGATCTTGCGGATTTCGTTGTTATCGAGAGTGGGCATGGGCAACTCCGGTATTATAGCAACCGATGATGGAAGTCCTTTCGTACGTGCGATCCCGCGAGGAAGCGTGGAAGCGAATGCTGCGGGAGATGGTAGAGTTGGAATCTCCAAGCGACGATGCCGCGGCCGTTACGCGCATGGCCGAGTGGGTTGCGGAACGCATCTCGTCCCACGGCCGGGTGAGGCTGTTCCAAGGCAAACCCTATGGCAAGCACCTGCGCTGCGAGTTCAAGCTCAAGGGCGCGCCGGTGGATCGCCGCGTGCTCGCCCTGGGCCACCTCGACACCGTTTGGCCCATCGGTACCCTCCGCGAGATGCCGTTCCGCGAGGAGGACGGGCGACTGTATGGGCCGGGCGTCTTCGACATGAAGGGCGGGGTCTCCTTCTTCCTGATGGCGATGGAAGCGATCCGTGAGTTAGGGCTCAAACCCGCCGCGCGCGTCTCGCTGCTGCTTGTGGCGGATGAAGAGGTGGGCAGCCTCAACTCCCGCCCGCTCACGGAGGAAACGGCGCGGGGCGCGGATGTCGCGTTGGTGCTCGAACCGGCCATGGGAGCGGAAGGAAAACTGAAGACCGCGCGCAAGGGGACGGGGCTGTTTCGCCTCCAGGTGCAGGGCCGCCCGTCGCACTCCGGAATCGATTTTGAGGCGGGCGCGAGCGCCGTTGTGGAGATGGCGCATCAGGTGCAGACCATCGCCGGATTCACGCAGCTTTCGCGAGGCGTCACGGTGAACCCCGGAGTTCTTCGCGGCGGCACGAAAGCGAACGTCGTAGCGGCGGAGGCTGAGTTGCGCGGCGATCTGCGGTTCTGGAAAACGCGCGACGGCGAAGCTCTCGTGAGAAAGCTGGAGCGGCTCAAGCCTGCCGATAAGCGCTGCTCGATTCACGTCGAGGCCAAGCTCAACCGCCCCGCGCTCGAACGCACAGCGGGCGTCAAACGATACTTCGCCCATGCCCGGAAGATCGCCGCCGAGTTGGGCATAGACCTTCAGGAAGCGAGCACCGGAGGCGCTTCGGACGGCAACTTTGTCGCGGCGCTGGGCGTGCCCGTGCTCGATGGCATCGGAGCGGTAGGCGATGGCGCCCATGCCGCTCACGAGCACATCGAAATCCACCGCATGCCGGATCGCGTGGCGTTGCTCGTGGGGCTCCTGACGCGCCCCTTGCCACCGAGGGCGTGAGCGGCGCGGCCCACCACCGCATGCCGTACGCGGCGGCCTATCTCTGGCTGGAGGGCGGCACCAGGCCCTTGATCCTCATGTAGGTCACGAGATTGCCGTAGTGCTCATACGTGTGTACCGTGTTGAACTCGAGCACGCCAATCCTCGCGCGCTCGCCCCGCATGAACTTCATGGCATCCCCGGCATTCGCGTCGGTGAGCATCCCGTAAGCGGTGTCGCAGTAGCTCTTGGCGCTCTTGAGCGCGGCCACGATTTCCGCTTTGGACTTCATCTTCTCCGCGCCGGGGCCTGCCTTCTGCTCGCCTTTCGCGGCGCCGCAGAAAACATATTGGGCATCTGCCACATGTCCGGCAATCTCGCCGAAGCTCCTCACCGTAGCCACGGGCTTGAAGCTGAAATCGGCTTCCGGCATTGCCTCGGCCGCCTTGATCACATTCCCGATGGCCATCTGGTAGAGACCGGCGGTGCTTCCGCTCACGGTCTTCATATCGGGTGTCTGGGCCAGTGCGAGCCCGGATAATGCCAGCAGTGCAACCAAAATTCGCATAGAAACTCCTCCTCGGGGGACCTGACCCAGAATACCGCGTCCCGGCGGAAAACCGATCTCAAAACTTCCTGCCGTCAGGCGCAAGGGCAAGGCGGGCTGGCGTGAGATTCAATCTTCCTTCAACTCCGCAATCGTGGCCCCAGTGCCCCCTTCGCCGGGGCTCGCCGCGTAAAACTTCGCCACATTGGGGTGATGGCTCAGCATCTTCTGGACGGCGCGACGCAGAATGCCTTTTCCGTGCCCATGGACGATGCGCACCAAATGCACCTGGGCGAGCATCGCCTGGTCGAGAAAACGCTCCGTCTCTTCGAGCGCGTCCTCTTCTCTCTTGCCGATGATATTCACTTCGCGTTGAAGAATGTGGGAACTGGGGCCTGCCGTGAAACTCACGTTCCTTGGCAGCGTCACCCGCCCGGTGGGTTGCGTTTTGCTCAGCACCTCCTTGATGTCGGTGCGCGGCAATTGTAGCTTCATGAACCCGATCTCTACTTCGATCACCTCCGGGTCGATCACGCGCAAGAGCACCGCCGGCTCGCGGATGTCGCGCAGCTTCAGCCGCAATCCCGGCTCCAGCTTGAGATCGTCCACCGCTGGCGGGGCCTGCTGGCCGCCCTTCACCTGCGCCACCACCCGCTCCAGGTCTTCGCGCGCTTCGCGTTTCGCTCGCGAGAGGCTCACCTGCGCGTTGTGCATCGAACGCTTTGAATCCGCGCCATCGGCCATCTTGTCGAGAAGCTGGCGGCCTTCCTTCTCAAAGCGGGTGAGAACGGATTCATAGCGCTCTTCGAGTTCCCGGATCTTGTCGGCCTCCGTGCGCTTCCAAACCGACGCCAGTTGCTCATCGCGCCGCTTCAAATCCGCCAGCTTGCCCCGGACTTCCGCTTCCTGCGCCGCTACCGCTTCAAGGCGTTCGTTCAGCGTCGCGATCAGCTTGCCGAGGTCTTCCTCCTTGCGCGTCATCGTTGCGCGCGCCGTCTCCAGAATCGGTTCCGGCACGCCCAGCCGCTTGGCGATATCGAGCCCCGCCGATT
>JADYZL010000468.1 GCA_020853155.1 Bryobacterales bacterium | reverse complement strand
TTTATGGGGAAGCCGCCATCACGCTGCTCACGGTGCAGAACACCACGAACGTGAGCCGCGTGCAGGTGATGTCGCCGGGCATGGTGGCGGACCAGATCCGCGCGGTGGTTGCCGACATTCCGCCCGCAGCGGCGAAGACGGGCGCGCTGGGAAGCGCGGAGATGATCGCCGTCATCGCCGCCGAGGCGGCGAAGTTCCGGTTCCCGCTGGTGGTGGATCCGGTCATGATTTCGAAACACGGCGCACCACTACTTCCCCCGGCGGCGGCGGACTCCCTGCGCCGCCTGCTGCTACCCGTATGCGACCTCGTGACCCCGAACCTCTACGAAGCGGCGGAACTGACCGGAGCGGAGATTGACGACGTGGAGGCCATGAAAGAAGCCGCCGCCCGGATCGCCGATATGGGCCCCAAAGCGGTGCTGCTGAAGGGCGGACATTTAACCGGGGAGGCGAGGGATATTCTCTACCTCGACGGAATGATTCACGAATATCCGTCTGAGCGCATTGACACTCCGCACACCCATGGCACGGGCTGCACGTATAGCGCGGCGATCACCGCCTGCCTCGCGCGAGGAATGGCGCTCCCAGCTGCTATAGCTCTCGCGAAACGCTTCATTACAGAGGCCATTCGCAGCGCCCCCGGGCTGGGGCGCGGGCAGGGACCGGTGAATCATTTCGCCGATGCCGGGCTCGCGTGAGCGCGATCAAGTAGAATACCCTCTGGGTGGTAGTGTGGATCTCTGCCCGCAATTCCCGAAGCACCCGAGACGCGGAGAATAGACCATGTCCAAGACCCTCTCCATCGATATCGGCGGATCGAAAGTAAAAGCCATGGTGCTCGATGAAGCGGGCCAGCCTGTCTCGAGCCGGGAGCGGATGAAGACGCCCCAGCCGGCCACGCCCAAGGCGATTCTGGCAGTCATTGAGGAGTTGGCCGCGAAGCTGGGCGGCTTTGACCGAATCTCCACCGGCTTCCCCGGGGCCGTCCGTCACGGAGTGATCGAGACTGCTCCGAATCTGGATCCGCTCTGGAAGCAATTTCATCTGGCAGACGAGCTTTCGGCCCTCCTGAAGCGCCCGGCGCGGGTGGCGAACGACGCCACCGTGCAGGGCTTCGGCGCCATCTCCGGCAAAGGCGTGGAACTGGTGATTACACTCGGCACCGGCCTCGGCTCCGCGCTCTTTATCGACGGAATTTCTCTACCCAACCTCGAACTGGCCCATCACCCCTTCCGCGCGAGCAACACCTACGAGGAACTTCTCGGGCAGAAGGCACTCGAGCGGGAGGGCAAGAAGAAGTGGAACAAGCAACTCCAGAAAGCGATCGAGCAACTGTTCAATCTGTTTTATTACGACCGCCTGCTTGTGGGCGGGGGCAATGCCGAACATATCGACTTCAAACTGCCTGAATCCGTTCACCAGATCCCTAATATCGCCGGCATCATCGGTGGAGTGGCGCTTTGGGACAGCGCGGCGATCGGCGCGGTTACCCGCGTGGACTAATCGTTCAGATACTGCCCACCGGCGAGCCGCCGCACGAAGTCGAGATCTCCATCCAGAAAATCGTACCGGTCCAGGTTCGTTCGATCTTCCCAGCAGAACTGGGCGAACGCGAGGTTCCTTGGCGTACCCGCAAATTGAGTCACCTCGAAAAAGAGGAGCACCACCGTGCGATATGCACCGGGGCGCACGCCGGCGGTACGCTGCACGGGATACCGGCATTCATAGCGGGCGAGTTCCTGGCCAATGGTGGCGTCGATCCCCAACTCTTCCATCAACTCGCGGTGGAGGGCTTGCTTCGGCGATTCTCCACTCTCCAGCTTTCCTCCGGGAAACTCCCACTTCAGGGGAAAACTCCCTCCCTCGCGCCGCTGCGAAATCAGGAACTTCCCATCCTTCCTGATTACGGCGGCGACAACCAGAAGTGGCGATCGCGGCACAGACATGGTGGTGGCTTCGATCTATCCTAACAAGCCATGAACCTCGCCGTTTGCAAGTGTGACGCGAAATGAGGTATTCCCTGCCAGAGGCCGAGGACCATCTCTTGCCGCGAGGGAGGCACCCGGGAATTGGCCGCCCGACATGCAGCAGCGTTGAACGAAGAACGATCAGGAAGGCGCGGCGCCGGCGCTGGCGTACTCGAACACCAGCATCGTTACGTCGTCGGTCTGCTCCGCCCCGCCTAGAAAATCCTGCACATCCCGCAGCATCGCACGCTGGATGGTGCCGGGGACGTCGCGCTCGTGGAGGCGGAGAATCTCCATGATGCGATCTTCGCCATAGAAGTGAAATTTTCCCGATTCGCCGGGGGGCAAATGCGCCTCGGAAAGCCCATCGGAATAGAGGAAGAGCTTGTCTCCCGGCTCCATTTTCCGATGGCAAACCTCAAACTCTACGTCTGGCATCATACCCAACGGCAAACTCGTGGGGCGCAACAATTCGTACTCCCGGCCGGGGCGAACGTGAATGGCCGCGCAGTGGCCGCAATTGGTCCAATGCAACTCGCCATCCCGATCGAGGATGCAGTAGAACATGGTGGCGAACTTCTCGCCTTCGGTGCGATCGACCAGGAACTCGTTGGTGCGGCTGAGCAGAGCGGGAAGACCGCCGGGGTCGCTCGACGCCGCGATAAAGATGCCTTGCAAGAGACTGGCGAGCAGTGCCGAGCTTACCCCCTTGCCGGAGACATCGACAATGATGTTCACGAAGCGGCCCGGGCCGGTTTTGCGCACGTCAAAATAGTCGCCGGCCACATTCTGGGAAGGGATGGAGACGCCGGATGCGCGGAACCACCCGGTCTCCGGCAACTGCCGCGGCAGAAGGCTCTGCTAGATGTTGCGGGCAATCTCCAGTTCTTCCTGGATCTTCCGGTTGTGCCGCTCTTCGTCGAGCAGCCGGGCATTCTCGATCACGTTCGAGGCTTCGAGGGCGA
>JADYZL010000467.1 GCA_020853155.1 Bryobacterales bacterium | reverse complement strand
GTTGACGACGCCGTTCACGGTCATCGTCTCTCCGAACACCACTTCCCGTCCGGATTGAAACACCCGGTCGTTCAGCGTGGGGTTCGAAGTACGAAACATGTCATCGCGAGCCATGGGGCCTCCTCTGCGTACGCGTGCCTATTCCTAGGGTACTCTGCCACGCAAACGATGCGGAGGGCCCGGATGCAGACTCTTCATTCCTAGCGACGCACCCAGATGGAAACGCTATCGTTAAATACGAAACGGCTCAGTTCTTCCGGCGGCACCGGCGCGGAAGGGAGAAACGTCGCGAAGAGCATGGCTTCGGACGTTGGATCTCCGGCTTCGACGCCACTAAGAAAGCCCTCTGGAATGCGCACATTCAGTTGCACGGTTCCCGACGCCAGGCCCGGAGCGATGCCAAAATAGCCGACTTCCCAGGTGTTGTCGTTCGACTGGCCTAGCTGGCCGAAGTGATAGCCCGTTACCATTGGCCGGAGGGTTGACCATACGCCCGCCGCCGGCAATAGCTTCCCAGCGGCCACGGCGGATGTGGGCGCTCCCACGCCGTTGAGATACAGGGAAACGCTCTCTCCGGGCTTTGCCGGATTCTCCTCGGAGTTCACGAAGCCATTCTGATTCACCGCCGCCGCGAACGGGCGTGCTCCCCTCTGGCCGCTCGTGAAGAATCGCGGATTCGCGCCGTTGGCGAACAGCGGGTAGCGCGCCACCACCTGCCCGTCGATTTCGAGCGCAAGTTCCACGGGTTCCTTATCCGCCTTCGCCGCAAGGCTTTCGGGCGCAATCAACGTCACCGCATGGGCCGAGACCGAAAGCAACGGGCTCGCCACGCCATCGAGCGTGACGCGCACGCCTTCGTGCATGCGAGGCAAATTGCCGAAACGGTCGAACTGCGGCGGTGCCGCGTCGGGCAATCCCAGGCCAACGCCTTCGAGCGTCAGAAATTCGTAAGGAGAAACGGTGGACTGCACGATCGGTCCCGCTGCGTTGCGCACGCCGAGTATC
Organism: Bryobacterales bacterium; assembly: GCA_020853155.1. Classification (GTDB taxonomy): domain Bacteria; phylum Acidobacteriota; class Terriglobia; order Bryobacterales; family Bryobacteraceae; genus JACTMJ01. The sequence goes on along the minus strand of JADYZL010000467.1, from coordinate 2,859 downwards.
GCCGAACCGGGCGTTCCGGGGAAGGGAACGCTCGTCACGATGCCCCGGGGAGACGCCATCTCCACTCCAAAGGGCGTCGTCCGCAATGGTCCCGCGAGCGAATTGGGCAGCATCCACAAGGAGCGAGGCCGCAAATCTTCTCCCGAAAGCCGCATCAGGAAATCGTCGCCCAAATCAATGGACGGCGCGATGCCCTCGAAGCGGTTCGACTCTCCCTCGCGGCCGTAGAGGCTCCCGGAGAGCCAGAGCGAGTTATCGGGGGCCACGGCCAGATTCCGGCGCGAAGTCCCCACAACCCTGGTCGCCACGGTGTGGTAGGCGCTCGCCGCGCTGGCGTCGGGAAGGAGTTTGACGATCTCGACTTCCCTGGATGGAATGGCGCCGCGATCGAGCAGCGCCACTGGGCTCCCATCGGAAAGCAGCGCCAGCGAATCCCCGGGATAGGAGAGCCCCGGCCCCGTACTTCCCAGAAATGCGGAAACAATCACCGTGCCACCCTGAGAATCAAGTTTTAGCAGCGAAGCGGAATTTCCGTTCCGAAGATTCACGAACGGATTAGTAGGGCCTTCCTCAGCCTCTGGCAGGTCCGCCACATACGCGCCCGGAGTGGTTGGAAGCGCTTCGCCGGTCGTGGTTAGCAGCACCCATGGCTGCTGTCCCGCGCCTACGCGCACGGCGGCCGCCTCATTGCGAATCCCGGCCACCCCTATCCCGCAAAGGCCGCCCACCGGACAAACTTCCGGTGCCGTCAGCGTGTCGGACCCCAGAAACGTGGAGTAGAGCAGCGAGCGCAGATGGCGATCCACCTTCAGCAGAAATCCCTCGGAAAGCTTCTCCTCAAGATCGAATCGCGCGTTCTTCTTGTAAGCGCTCGCCGTGACGGGGAAGTCCCGATGGGTCGTGGTACCGGCCACGTAAAGGTTACCAGCACCATCCCGGGCCAGCGCCTGCGGCTTGGTGCCGAACGACAACGGGCCCTCGTCTGTCTCCACTCCGCCGATCAGAGTGGAAACCGCGATTCCGGTTCCCGCAGGGTCGGTCTTCGCCAAAAATCCCCATCGGGTAAAGGCGTTTCCCTCCTGAGGAATCGCCAGCGGCAGCACCGGATTCTTCACCGGAAAAGCGCGGTCTGAGGTTTCACCCAGAATCACCAGGCTGCCATCGGAATCGAGCAGCGCGGCAGTGAAGGCCGTGTATCCCTCGCCGCCCACGCGGAACCGGGCAACCTCGCGGTCCATCGCATCCAGCCGCACCACGTGCAGACCGAAGCCTCCGAACACGACGCCGTCCGTCTGGCTGAACCGGTCATTCACTCGGCTAGCGGGAAGGACATATCCTTCCTGGAATTGCGGGAACTGCGGCAGAGGCTGGCGCACATAGACGCGAGAAATACCGCCGATCCCGCCCGCGGATTGGCCCAGAATCAGGTACGTGCCGCCCTGCACTCGCGGCAGCACCTGGAGCAGCGATTCTCCGGGCAGCAGCGGATAGGTCTTCGATTCAATCCCAGCCCATCCCGCAACGCTAAGCAAAATCGTCGCCAGGGTCAGGCCAAAATTCCGTCCGGTCGCCCACGTCTTCTTCCTCACGGCAGCCTCGCTCTTTCATGAATGCGGCGGAAGCCGCACCTACGCCAAGGCTAGCAGAGTTGCCGTGAGCGGCGGCCTTTCACGGGGCGCGTTGCTGCCTAAGCGGGGCTGCCTATTCGCGAATCACCGCGACATGGCTGCCCGAAACCCCGTGCCGCTTCACCACGAACACCATGGCTGGGCGCGCCCCCTGTTTGGGCAAGATCTGCTCCACGGTGTACATGGAATCGAGCAGTTTGGGAGTCGCGCCGGAAGCCCCAGTGGCCTCAACGACGCGCATGTTGCCCCCCACTCTCGATTGGGCGACGTAGGATTCGACAACGGCGATGTGGCCAGGGTCCGACTTCACCCAGTTACCAGACATCCAAACCAGCAGATCGCCCTGGCGGACCTGCGTACAATCGTTGACGGCCTTCGCGGGGCGGAAATAGGAAGCTGCGGAGGTGTTGCGAAGCGTATTGGCCGAGTATGATTTCTTCCCGGCGGCCACGAGATAGTTGGTGACGAAGCCGGAACAGTCGATCCCCAGGTGTTCGTCAAAGTAGGTTTGGATCGTTGCCTGGGTGACGTTCGGAATCTTCCCGGAGCGGACGGCCCACTCGAGCGCCAGCGCGTAGTCGTCCGGAGCGCCCTTGCCCATCGCGGCGGTCTTGATGCGCTCCTTGTTGGCCTGGAACCAGGCATCTCTCGCGGAGCCCCGCGTGACCGCGTTGTAGTCGGAACGCTCCTCCGCGCCTTCAGTCCAATCCATCATGAAGTACTTGTTGAGCTTCACGGTGTGTGTCCCAAGGCGGCAGACACCGGCGGCGGCATCTTCGATCACCGCATTCACGCGGATATTGCGGTACCGGTTCATGAATTCGACGGGGGTTGGCATAGACTTCCTCGCGATCTGGCGGTTTCCCGGTCTAGGGTTGGGCCTGTCCGTTCCCGGAGAGGGGCGGTTGCGGCGGCGCGCACGCTCGCGTTTCCGCTGCGTCCGCGATGGTGAGAATCTGCTCGGGAGTCTTTGACCCCGCGGGAATCCGATCCGTAACGCAGACGGAATCCGGTGAGAGCTTGACGATGGCGGTGTAGGTGTTGGTGACCGTTTCCGGATCTTCGGAGTTCTCGCGTGCCTGCACCTGGAGGATGAGCGCGAGCGGAACCTGCTTGCCATCGCGCGAGGCCACGCGCCACTCGGCATCGCCGGTGAGATTCAACATGGAGCGCGTGATGACTTCCTGGAGGTTGAGCGGGTGCGCCTGTTGCGCGGCGTCAACCACGTCCG
>JADYZL010000466.1 GCA_020853155.1 Bryobacterales bacterium | reverse complement strand
GCAAAGAACGGACGGGAGATCGAAGCCCTGACGGTGCTCGCGGAGATCCAGCATCTTCCGGAGAGCTATCGCGAAACTCTCATCATGCGCCTCGTCGAAGGTTTAACGGGCCCGGAGATCGCCGCGCAAACGGGCCTCACCCCGGATTCCGTCCGCGTGAACCTTCACCGCGGAATGAAGCTCTTACGCAAACGTCTGCAGGTATCCTCATGATGGACACGAAGTGGAAGCAAGACCGGTATTTGTGGAACCGGGAAGGTCCGGTGGATCTTGAAGTGGCCCGCCTTGAACGGACACTCGCTTCTTTGCGCTATCGAGGAGCCAGCAAGCGCACGTCGAATTGGCGCTGGATCGTTGCCGCCGCCGCATTGGCCGCGGTCGCCGCATTGCTCGTCTGGACTCCTTTCGGGGCAGGCATTTCGGAGTCCCCCGATGCTGCGGAAGCTGGCAGGGAGAAACCGGCGACGTGGGAGTTGGCGGGACTGCAACAAACGATCCGCAACTTGCGTCCCGGCGACGTACTTGAGACAAGTGCCGGCGAATCGCTACAACTTCGTTCTTCCCAACTGGGGATAGTCACAATACAGCCTGGAAGCCGACTACGCTTGCTTCCGCAGCGTGGCAATCAAGAACGGCTCGCCCTTGATTTTGGGGCCTTGCGCGCCATCATCGTAGCTCCCCCCGCGGAATTCGCAGTGGATACGCCAACTGCTACCGCCATCGATCTCGGCTGCGTTTACACGCTGCGAATTGGCCGGGACGGTAACGGAGCGGTGCATGTGGAAACAGGCTGGGTGGCCCTTCAAGCGAAAGGCCGCGAATCGTTCATCCCGTCGGGAGCGAGGAGCGCCATGCGCAACGGCGAAGGCCCCGGGTTGCCTATCTATGACGACGCAACGGAGCAGTTCCAACGCGCTGTGGAACTCTTCGATTCGGGCGACCCTAGCGCCACGGTGAAGTTGCTTCGTGAAGCCCGCTCACGCGATGCTCTCACTTTGTGGCATCTGCTTTCCAGAGCCGCTCCTTCCGAACGCCTTCAAGTGGCGGCCCGTTTTGCGGAGTTGGTTACGCTCCCGCGCAATCTAGCGATCCCGAATCTCGCCGCCGGAGAAGCAGCGGCCATGGATGCCGCCTGGAACGCTCTCTCTCTTGGCGACACGCACTGGTGGCGAACCTGGAAGCGAACGCTTTAGAGTTCGGGCTGGCGCTCCTGCCGTCCTGGGTGGTGGAACTCCACTCGGGCGGCGGGGGAGGAACTCGTTTGATAATAGGAGGAGTCCCTAGGAAACGAGGCACTCTGCTTTGAAGATTCAGACTACGGCGGTCCATGCCGGGGACCGCAAAGCGCCGGGCAGGCATGTTCCGGTCACTACACCCATCCACACGGCGGCTTCCTATTTTTACGGCGAAAGCGAAATGCTCGATAAGATCTTCGGGCACGAGGCGGAGGGTTACGCATACGCGCGGTACGATAACCCGACGAATGCAGCGCTTGAGGAACTGGTGGCGTCGCTCGAAGGCGCGGCCCCGGATGCGGCATCGCCGGAAGAACGAGGCGGCGCGCTGGCCACTTCTTCCGGAATGGTGGCGCTGCAGGCGACGCTGCTGACGTGTCTGGCCGAGCGCCAGAAAAAGGTGCTGTGCGCGGAGGCGCTCTACGGCGCGACAGTCAAACTGCTCATGAACATGCTGGAGCCCTTCGGCATCGAAACGCGCTTCGTGGATATCTGCGACGAAGCGGCCGTGGCGAAGGCGCTCGAGACGTTCCAGCCTGGCTGCGTGCTGATGGAAACGGTTTCAAACCCCACGCTGCGCGTGGCGGATCTCGCCAAGCTCGCGGCGCTCTCGCACGAGACGAACGCTGCGCTGATCGTGGACAACACGTTCGCAACGCCGCTGCTCGTGCGGCCGCTCGAACACGGCGCGGACTATGTGGTACACAGCCTCACGAAGTATCTCTCGGGGCATGGCGACGTGATGGGCGGGGCGATCATCGCGCGGGGCGAGAAGCTCGAAGAGATCCGCGTGATGTCGCGGGTGGTGGGACCGATTCTTGGGCCGTTCGAGGCGTATCTCGCGATGCGCGGCATCAAGACGTTTCCGCTGCGCATGGAGCGGCAATGCCGCAATGCCGCCGTGGTGGCCGCGTTTCTACGCACGCATCCCGCCGTGGAGCGCGTATACTATCTTGACGACCCGGCGCACCCGGACCGGGCCAACATCGAGAAGCTATTCGCGGACGGACTCTACGGCGCAATGGTGAGCTTCGAGATCAAGGGCCTCGACAAGCAGGGCATTTTCGCGTTCATCGACCGGCTGAAACTCGTGGTGGGGGCAACCTCGCTCGGGGATGTGCATAGCATGGTGCTGCATCCCTGGACGGCTTCGCACCGCGATGTCTCGCCCAAGCACAAGGAACGCACAGGGGTTCGCGAGAACCTGGTGCGGTTGTCGGTGGGGATCGAGGATGCGGCCGATATCGTCAGCGATCTGGCGCAGGCCCTTGGCTGAGGCAGGGATGGCACGCACGAACGCCGCGCGCATTCTCGATTCGGAAGGGATCGCCTATGATCTCATCGAATACGCAGTGGACCCGGCGGACTTGGCGGCGGAATCCGTGGCGGCAAAGATCGGGCTGCCTCCCGAGCAGGTCTTCAAGACGCTAGTTGTGCGCGGAGACCGGAACGGCGTGTGCTTCGCGGTGATTCCCGGCGACGAAGAACTGGACCTGAAGGCGCTGGCGCGGGTGACCGGGGACCGCGGGATGGAACTCGTGCCGCTCAAGGAAGTGCAGCCGCTTACCGGGTATATTCGCGGGGGAGTGACGGTGCTCGGCGCACGCAAGGCGTACCCGGTTTATCTCGACGAGACGGCGATCCTCCATGACCGCATCGCCGTCTCCGCCGGCCAGCGTGGATTACAGCTCCTGCTTGCGCCGGAGGACTATACACGGGCCACCGGCGCCACGGTGGCTGCGATCAGCCGGGAGAAATCAGGCTGAGCGCGGCCGGCCCGGTTCGTTCCAGGAAAGCTCTTGGAGGCGCCGTTCCAAATAGCGGCGTTCGGGCGCCTGTTTGACAAGAGCCAGCGCCCGCTCATAGCACGCGCAGCCTTCTTCCCGCCGCCCGGCCCGGATGCACAACTCTCCGCGCGCGGCGTGCGCCCGGTGGTAATCCCGCAGTTCGCCCCTCTCGAACAGGGCATCCATTGCCGCGAGGCCGGCCAGCGGGCCGTCCCGCATCGCCAGCGCAACAGCACGATTCAACTCCACCACGACGGAGGGCTCCAGCCGCAGCAACACGTCATAGAGCCCGACAATCTGATCCCAATCCGTTTCGGGTACGCTGGGCGCATCCGCGTGAACGGCTGCGATGGCAGCCTGAATCGTGTAGGGGCCGAAACGGCGGGAGAGAAGCGCTTGATCGAGCAGGCGCTTGCCCTCGAGGATCTGTGCACGGTCCCATTGGGAGCGGTCCTGGTTCTCCAGCAACACCAGTTCGCCCGCTTCATCCATCCGCGCGGGTCTTCGCGATTCATGCAGCAGCATCAGGGCGAGCAGGCCGAGGACTTCGGGCTCCGGCAGGATTTCCGCCAGCAAGCGCCCCAGGCGGATGGCCTCCATCGAGAGGTCCGCGCGCGTGAGCGATTCCCCGGAGGACGCGGAATAGCCTTCGTTGTAGACGAGGTACACCACCCGCAGCACGGCGTCCAGACGTTCTGGCAGTGCAGAGCGTTCCGGCACCTCGTAGGGAATCCGCGCGTCGCGGATCTTCGCTTTCGCGCGGACGATGCGCTGGGCCATCGTAGTGGGGCTTGTAAGGAAGGCGCTGGCAATGGCCTCCGTCGTAAGCCCGCACACTTCCCGGAGCGTGAGGGCGGTTTGGGCGTCGGCGGGGAGAGCGGGATGGCAGCAGGTGAAGACCAGACGCAACTGATCGTCCACGACGGCCTTTTCCTCATAGTCCGGCGTTTCGACGAACGCGCCCACGGATTCCGGGCCATCGGGGATCTCCGCTTCGAAGCGCTTGCGCCGCCGGAGGGCATCGATCGCCTTGAAGCGTCCCGTGGAGACGAGCCAAGCCGTTGGATTCGCGGGGATGCCGTCCCTGGGCCACTTCTCCACCGCCGTGGTGAAAGCGTCGTGCAAGGCTTCTTCGGCGAGTTCAAAATCGCCCAAGAGCCGGATGAGCGTGGCCAGCACGCGACGCGACTGCGTGCGGTAGATCGCTTCCACCGCGCCGCGGGCATCGTCGTGAGACCGATCGTTCATGGGCGAAGATTTCGATGGGGCCAGGACCTAGGTTGCGTGGGCCTCCTTGCGCGGATCCGCCCCAAGCACGCGACCGGGAAGTTGCCGCACGGGGCGGATCTCGATCGTGCCGATCCGGGCCGGTGGAATCTGCGCGGCTACCTGGATCGCCGCATTCAGATCCCGCGCGTCGATGAGGTAGAAACCGGCGAGCGTCTCATGGGTTTCGGCGAACGGACCGTCGGTGACTGAGACCCTCCCGTTGCGGACGCGCACGGAGGTGGCGCTCTCCACCGGTAGCAGCGCCTCCGAGGCGATACAGATCTCCTTGGCGCGCAAATCTTCATCGAACGCGACGCACTCGTGGTCCTCCATCCGGGCCAACGCCTTCTCTTCACCATAAACCAGGCATAGATACTTCATGGAAACCCTCTCTGCCGCCGATGCGGCCGGCCTTCCTGATGTTATCGTTTGGCCGCACGGGGAATCGACATTGCTGGAGTGAATCCCCGGTGGGATGCT
>JADYZL010000465.1 GCA_020853155.1 Bryobacterales bacterium | reverse complement strand
TGGGTTGGAGGCAAGGCGAGAGAACTATGTCTAAGGTTAGATTTTTTTCTATTTTGGTTGCGGTATTCGCCGTGACCTTAATGGTCAGCGCAAACACTGTCGAATTCTGTACCGGATCGACCGTGAACGGTTATGTTTCCGGCAATACTTGGACAACCGGGGGCATATCGGTTACGAGCGCGCCGGGGGGGCCGGAATGCAAAACGCAGTCCTCCATCGTCCCTGGAGGGGACGTCTCGGGACTCGGGGTAAGTGGCAAGACGGGCGGTGAAATTGACAACGGCGAGACCGTAACGCTCGACTTTGGCGGAAGCGTGAACCTCGAATCGTTCGAGATTATCGTTTTCTACAACGGTCCGGAATTCGGTGATCCCCCGGAGAAGGGCTATCTCGACGTCTGGTTTGCGAGCGGCGGGTCACCGGTCACCTATTGGTTCCAGGCGGATGCACCGCCTGCGACAACCACATTGACCACAAATCTGGGCGGAACCTACGCCAATATCTCCCCGATGACCGGAGAAAACGCCGGTTGGTTCAGCTTCAACAATCCCTTCGGCAGTCTGAACGTCACCAAACTCCGGTACACCGCGGAGAATAATCCGAACGGCACAAACAATTCCGATTATGCGCTGAAGAGCGTCACCTACACTGCCGGCGCCGAGGAGCAGGTTCCTGAACCCGCCACCTTCGCGTTGATGGGTCTGGGATTGCTCGCCGTTGGAGTCCTGAAACGCCGCAGGGCATAACGTTCACCGTAGAACGTCGCTTCCGTTCAGCACGGTGCTCTGCTATGACACCCGTACTCCACAAAAATGAGGATCTCGCGCGATGCGAGGTCCTCATTTCCGTTAGCGGGGCGGCTACGCGCAAGATGCGCGAAACATCGAAGCGGCTATCAGACGGCCATCTTCTTCGGCGCCTTCAAGACCTGTTTGATCCCGCGAAGCGCTTGGCGCGTGCGGTGCTCGTTTTCGATCAGCGCGAAGCGCACGTGGTTCTCACCCAGCGGCCCAAAGCCGATCCCCGGCGAAACGGCCGTGAGGGCCTCGCTCATCAGCAGCTTCGCGAATTCGAGTGAACCCAGATGCTCATACATCTCTGGAATCTTCGCCCATAGGAACATCGAGGCTTTCGGGGAATCCACATTCCAGCCAGCCTCCTGCAAGCCCTTCACCAGCACATCGCGCCGCTTCCGGTAGATCTCGCGGATCTCTGCGCGGTAGTCTCCACATTCCCGCAAGCCGATGATAGAAGCGATCTGTAGAGGCTGGAAGATGCCGTAATCGAGATAGCTCTTGATGCGCGAGAGCGCGTGGATCATCTTCGGGTTGCCCAGGCAAAACGCCACGCGCCAGCCGGCCATATTGAAGCTCTTGGTCATCGAATAGATTTCGACCGCTACGTCCTTGGCGCCCTCAACCTCCAGGATGCTGGGGGGCTTGTAGCCGTCGAAATAAATATCGGCATAAGCGAAGTCGTGGACCACCATGGCCCCGTACTTGTTAGCGAGCCAGACGAGATGGCGGAAGAAATTGAGGTCCACGCAGCTTCCTGTCGGGTTGTGCGGGAACGAAACGAGCACCATCTTGGGCTTCGGCGCGATGGATTGGAACGCGTTCTCCAACTGATTGAGAAACTCGTCCGGGTTCTCGACGGGCAGCATGTAGTTGTGCCCTTCGGCCATCAGGACGCCGTACTGATGAATGGGGTAGCACGGGTTCGGGCTGATAACCAAATCGCCTGGACCGATCACCGCGAACAGCAGATGGGCAAGCGCGTCCTTCGCGCCCATAGTGACGATCGCTTCCCGGTCTGGATCGAGTTGCACGCCGTACTCACGTTTGTAGTGCGCAACGATTTCCTGGCGCAAACGGGGAATCCCCCGCGACATCGAGTAGCGATGGTTACGTGAATTCTGAACTGCCTCGATTGCCTTCTGCACCACCGGTTCCGGCGATGGGCCGTCGGGATTTCCCATCCCAAAATCAACCACGTCCTGGCCATCTGCCCGCAATTTCGCTTTCATCTCATTGATGACCGCGAACACATAGGGCGGCAGCTTACTGATCCGGTAGAACTCTCCATCTGGCAGGGGCATATAGGTTCTTCCATTGTACGGAATGGAATGGCCCCGGGCCAATCCATGCGATCGGCCCGGGCTACTGGCGGCCGTTCACCTACTTCGTGAGCTCGACGTAATCCGGCGGCCGGTCCACGTTGCCCTGCCCAAAGAAGTACTCTTCCATCTGCTGGATGAGAAATTCCTGCGCTTCCGGGGTCGCCAGATTCAGCCGGTATTCGTTCATGAGGATCTTCATGTACTCTTTCCACTGATTCCAGCCTTCCTGGCTGACGTTGTCGTAAATTCTCTGGCCCAGCGGATGCCCTTCAAACGGGACCTCCGCCAACCCGGGCAGCTCCTTGCCCAACTTCACACACTTCACTGTGCGCATTCCGATCGGTTCTCCTTCCCTGAGAGCGCTAAACGCCCACGCGCGGCACGCCAGCTTTCGAAGCGTCGCCTATCCGCGTATAGTAACTGCTATGCGGATTCTTTTCCTTGCTCTACTTACGATGATCCCACTGATGGCGCAGGTTCCGCAGACCGACGCCCGCAGCGGCCCTGTTACCGGCACGGATACGCACTTTGAAGCACGCTCCTATTCGCGCGCCGAATGGGACGCCCGCCGCTCCGATTTGAAGCAGCGGATCCTATTTGCTGCCGGGCTCACAATGATGCCGGAGAAGACGGCGCTGCATCCGCAGTACACCGGGAAGCTCGAGGGCAGCGACTACACCATCGAGAGAGTGTTGCTCGAAACCAGCCCCGGCTTCTTCCTGGGCGGCAATCTGTATCGTCCCAAGAACCTCGCCGGCAAGAAGACGCCTGCCATCGTGCATCCGCATGGCCATTGGGCCTACGGGCGGCTGGAGAACCAGCCTCTCTATTCCGCGCCCACCCTTGGCATCAATATGGCCAAACAGGGGTATGTGGTCTTCGCGTACGACATGGTGGGCTACAACGATACCTCCCAGGTGGCCCATCGCTTCACGGGGAAGCGGGAACAGCTATGGCAGTTCACGCCCCTCGGTTTGCAGCTTTGGAACTCCATTCGTGTTGTGGATTTTCTCGAATCCCTTCCTTACGTGGATCCCAAGCGCATTGGCGCCACGGGCGCATCCGGTGGCGGCACGCAGACCTTCCTTCTGGACGCGGTGGATGACCGGATCGCCGCGGCGGTCCCGGTGAACATGGTGTCGCTCATCATGCAGGGCGGTTGCATTTGCGAGAATGCGCCCCACTTGCGCATCGGTACGAATAACGTCGAAACCGCGGCCCTGATGGCGCCCCGGCCCATGCTCGTCGTGGCCGCCACCGGAGACTGGACCCGCAATGTGCCGAAAGAGGAGTTCCCCGCCCTCCAGAAGATTTACGCGCTCTACGGAGCCACTGATAAGGTCGAGGCCGTGCAGTTCGACTCTCCCCACAACTACCACCAGCAAAGCCGGGAGGCGATGTATACCTTCTTCCGGAAAACGCTGCTGGGCATCAACGATGGCAAGCAGGTCAAAGAGGTGGGTGTCGAGGCGCCGGACGCCCGTGATCTTCTGGTGCTCTGGAACGAGAAAATGCCCGCGCGCGCGAAAACCTTCGACGAACTATTCGAAGCGTGGAAGCAGCACGCGGATCGGCAGACAAACGCGGAGATGGATCTGAAGTTGCTGAGGGAACGCCTGGCTATGGCGGTGGAAGCGCAGCCCGTGGCCAAGGTGCTCACACAGAAGATGCAGGATGGCGTCACCCTCAGCCGCGGGAATGGAGACCGCGTGCCGGTGCGCGTCAAAGCCGGAGGGCCGGCCGATACGGCAACCATCCTCGTGCATCGGGATGGCGCCGCCGCCGCGCTCGCCACTCAGGGGATCGTCACGCAAGGGACCGTGTATGCGCCGGACTTATACCTCACCGGCAGCGCCCGAACGGAAATCACGCCGCGGCTCACACATCACGCTACCTTCCACCCCACCGATGACGCCTATCGCGTGCAGGATATCCTGACGGCCATCGAATACGCCCGTTCGCAGGGCGCCCGCAAGATCCGCCTTCAGGCCATCGGCGACGCCGGTCCCTGGGCGATTCTGGCCGCCGCCGTTTCCAGCACTCCGGTCGAGCTAGTGGCGGAGCCGCTGAGCGCGAATGCGCATTGGACCTACGACGATTGGCTGGCCGAACACTGTTTTGTCCCCGGATTGCAGCAAGTGGGGGGGATTCGCACGGCGCTCCGGGTGCTCGCCGCGAAGAAGTAGCGCGGGATCTCGCCGCACAGGCGATTTCAGTTCATCTGCGAGCGCAGCACCTGGGCGATCTGCAATTGTTTCTCTATCTCGCTCCGGTTTCCGGTTTCCGGACTCAGGCGCAGATACTGCCGCAGGTCGCGCTCCGCGCTTGCATGCATGTGCAGGTTCATCTTCACCATGGCGCGGGAAAACAGCTCATCCACATCGTCCGGAGCGGCCATAAGCAGAAGGTCAAGTACGGCAAGCAGCTTCCGGTTTGCCCGGCGAGTGAGATAGATACCCCGCAAATTGCTCAGCATCCGGATGAGGATTCTTCGCGAATCCACCGGCTCCAGCAATTCCGGGCGGTCTGCGTAATCGATGCCGGTCAGTTCTCTGCCCATCCGGAAACAGTCTTCTTTCGTCATCAGCCGGCCCCGGTGGAACACATCGATATAGCAGCGAAAGACCCCGTCCCGGATCTCCGCCAGAAAGTGTCCGGGAAAACTCACGCCGCGCACCTCTTTCCCGATTCTCCGCGCCAGCTCCTGGTAGAGCACCGCCATGGTAATCGGAATTCCGGTGCGCCGTTCAATCACCTCATTCAGGCAACTGTTGAGCGGGTTGTAGTAGTCAGTGGTGTTGCCGCGGAGCCCAAGGTGATCATAGACAAAACGGTGATACTCGCGGACAAAACTCTCCCCGCGAAGGCGTTCGATTGCCTCCTCGCGCAACTCGCGCGCCCAGCCATCCATCACTTCCAAGTAGCGCTCGCAATCAAGTTCCGGATACTCAATACGAGCGATCTCGAGCGCGGCAAGATCGAGCGGCGCCGGGCTGGCGGGATCTCGAAGTATGTCGTGAAGTGCTTGCACGAATTGCCTTTGCGCGGCTGGCGTCGTCTGCCGTTCCGCAGTTGCCCCGCAAATGCAGACCGGGCCGAACTCCGGATGGCTCTGCTACCGTTATACCCCCGGAGGGATCTCGTCGCAGCCAGCCGGCGCAGATCACCGGCCGGACACCAGATACTCCACCGGAGCGAAATCGTCGGTGAGAAGAAGGCCCGTCGCCCTCGAAAGCTCCTGCCGCAACGCGGTCGCCATGCGTACCCCATCGATAACGGTATTTCTCTGGAACACGACTGGCGTCCGGCTCGCAAAAAGCACCAGATTCTGAACGGCCTCGTTCCCCTGGTCCGGATGTACCGCGAAGACTTGCACCGCAGGCAATACGTCGGAATAGGCACTAACCACGGCGGGCCCCAGCCCGCGCCCCGATGCATCCGCGCGGGCGATGAAGTTCAGCACGACGACTCCTTGCGGCGAGAGCAATCGCTCCAGATTCCGCACGAACTCGACCGTCAACAATTGGAACGGCGGCACGCGCGTCTGAAACGCATCCAGGAAAATGGCATCGTAGGTCTCTGGGGCTTGCCGGGCGGCCCGATTCACGAAGGTACGCCCGTCTTCATGGAAGATGCGCAGCCCGGAGAATTCGTGTAGGCCGAAATACTGCCTGGCAATCCGTGTCATGGCAGGGTCAATCTCCACGACGTCAATCGAAATCTCGGGGACCTCTCTCGCCAGATGCATGGGATACACGTATCCCGCCGCCCCGATCATCAAGACTCGCCGCAACGGGCGGCCCGTATCCCTCGCCAGGTCGAAATAGCGCAGATAGTCGCTATAGAGTTCGTCGCCATCGAGATAAATGGCCGATTGCGTATTCGCTTCTTCGGACTTAAGAATGCGCACAGGGCGGCCATGCTCCGGGTCTTCGGCATCGACCACCTGCAGCCGCTGGTAGTCCGTATCGATATCATGGAAACCAGCCGCGGCTTGCGATCTTGCTTCGAACTCCGCAAACCCGCCGGTGAGCAGCAGGAAAACGGCGGCGGCCACCCGCTGCCTTGCCCAAAGCTCGCTGACGGCGACGAAGGAAAGCGCAAGCAGCAGGAACGCGATGCCATACAGAATCCGGGAGCTTCCCATCCAGGAGAGCAGAAAGTATCCGCAGGCGAACGTGCCCAGGATGCTGCCCGCGGTGGAGATCGCATAGAGCCGCCCGACTTCAGCCCCCGAACTCTCGATCGACCGCAACTTCAGGCGCACCACGTACGGAGTCACCATCCCCAGGAGGACACTGGCCGGGGCGAAGAGAAACAGCGTGGCGGCAAGGGCGCTCAGCCTCAACTCAAACGCCATTTCTTGCAAGAAAGTGAGAAAGGTATGCTGGCTAACGGCGGTCGCGGCAACCCCAAGGCAGGCAAGGAAGAGGATCGCGGCTAACCGTTCGTAGGTGGGGTTCCGGTCCGCGAGCCGTCCGCCCCACCAGTAACCAGCGCTCAGGCTGGCCATGATCACGCCGATGAGCGTGGTCCAGACGAAGATCGACGTTCCGAGGAATGGCGCCATCACGCGGGAGCCGGTGATTTCCAGCACCATCACGGCCGCGCCGCTCAGGAACGCGATCGCCTCAAGGCGTCCCATCCGGCTGCCGTTCTGGCTCATTTGCGTATCCTATCGATTCCCGTCAAGCGCCTCGAAGCAGCATGGATCCCCACTGGAACCCGGCCCCGAATACTGTGAACACCGCATGATCGTTCCTTCGAAGGCCGGAGGATTGGAGCCACTCGTTCGCGGCGATCAGCAGAGAGGCGCTCGACGTATTGCCGTACTTGGCGATATTGGCGAAGAAGCGCTCGCTCTCGACGCCGAGCACGCTTGCGACCTTAGCAATCAGGTTGAGGTTTGCCTGGTGCATCACGTAGCTGCCAACGTCCGAGGGCTTGAGGTGGTTTCGGGAAAGCAAATCCTCAATGCTCCGCGGCACTTTGCGCGAAGCATGAAGGATGACGCTACGGCCGTTCATGCTGAGGGGCGCGCCAAATGGGAGCGCGAGGTCGTTGGCAAACTTGCCGTCCGCGGAAATCAGCGAATCCACCACTTCGAGAGGGCCAGGTTCCTCGCTCACCAGGCAAGCGCCCGCTCCGTCTCCAAAGAGCATGGAAACCCCGCGCTCCAACGGCTCCATCAAGGCGACGGTGGACATCTTCTCGCTCGCCACAACCAGGACGCGGCGGTAGCGCCGCACCAGATCCCGCGCGAGATCGAGCGCCACCAAAGATCCGGCACTCGCCAGGGGCAAGTCGAGCGCGGGGATCTCGCGGCAGCCGAGGGCGTGCGCAATCTCGACCGCCGGCCCGGGGAAGCGCCGCTCCGCCGAACCGGATGAGCAGATCAGGTAGTCAATGTCCCCGGGATCGATCTCGGCGGCGCTGAGGCAATTCCGCGCGGCGATCGCGCCCATCGAGGCAACGGATTCTTCCTCACCCGCGAATCGCCGCTCTTCGATGCCTGAGACGGAGAGAATCCAATCCGGCTCACATCCGAGAAGGGCGCCGATCTCGACGTTCGACACTACCCGTTCGGGGAGCCATTGTCCAAAACTGTTCAGGAAAGGCAAAGATCAACCACGCTGGTCCAGGTAGGATTCGATCCGTTCAATGCTGTCAAACTTTCGCGGATTCAGGTCTGAATCGGGAATCTGAACGGAGAACGCTTCCTCGAGTTCGGCCACCAAATCCGGCAGGGCGAAGGAATCGAGATAGCCCGATTCAAACAGCGACTCATCGAGCGCCGGAGTGTCACTCTTCCTGGTGACCTTGTTGATCAGGCCGAGGATCTTCTGCTGCCGTTCGGTCATATTGGCTGGATGCGCTCCAATCGTTCCGCAAAGTCTTGAACTCATTGTACTGGACCATGAGGTCCTG
>JADYZL010000464.1 GCA_020853155.1 Bryobacterales bacterium | reverse complement strand
TTTCCCGAGCCTACCTCCGCCATCTCTTCATGGCGGGCGAGATGTTGTTCTGCACCTTGGCGACAATCCACAACCTGCGCCACTACCTTGACATCATGCGGCGGATTCGAAAGAGTATCCTTATCGGTCGCTTTCCGGAACTTCTTCGCGAACTCGCCACCCAAATTCCTGTAAACTAATCCTTTTGACTCCGCGAGTGGCGGGATGGGTCCGTCGCCGGGAGTTGCCGCAAAGCGAAGCCTGCCTTTTGTGGGATCGGGGAAACGGCCAGCCGACATGCCAGTATTCATGCTTTTGTTTCAATCCGTGCCGGGCGGGGCGAGTGGGCTGCTTGCCTTTCTCCCCATGGTGCTCATTTTTGCTATCTTTTACTTTTTGCTCGTCCTGCCCATGCAGCGCCAGCGCAAAAAGCACCAACAAATGTTGAGCGCCCTGCAGAACGGCCAGCAGGTTCAAACCTCCGGCGGTCTCATTGGCACGGTGGTGGCGATCGACGAACCCAACGAACTGGTGGTTGTCCGGGTAAAGCCCGATGGTGTAAAACTACAAATTGCCCGATCGGCTATCTCCGCCGTTTTTTCCGGCGAGGCCAAATCCTAGTGGACGTTTGCAGAAGATTTAACGGCGGTCTCCCGCGCCTGCGATTCGGTCGCGCCGGCAGCCTCTCCCCGATTGCGGAACAAAACGAGCGGAACGCCGCGCCCGGCACACGAAACCGCATGCCCAAGGACATTCACGCGGAATAACGAACATGAAACGAAGTCTTCAAAATAGAGCTGTCATCATCATTGCGGTGACGTTGCTGGCCATTTACGGCATCATCGGCCTGCCCAAGAGCCCGGCCGAGTTGTTCGCGAACATGCAGCACAACATCCGGTTGGGCCTGGACCTCAAGGGAGGTAGCCACCTCGTCCTTCAGGTGCAGGTGCAGGACGCCGTGAAGAGTGAGGCGGATCAGGTCATCCAGCGCTTGCGCGAAGATCTGGCCAAGCAGAACATCAAGTACGCGTCCATTGACCGCAACGACCCCACCACCATCGCGGGCGCCGACGACGTCACGATTACCGTGAAAGGCATCGAACTGAACGATGCCGGGAACTTCCGTGATCTCGTGGGCCGGAATTTCCCCACATGGGATATGAAGTCGGTGAGTTCTTCCGACTACGCATTGCAGATGAAGCGAACCGAGTTGCTGGCGCTCAAGTCCGATACCGTCGAGCGCAGCCTGCGAACCATTGAGCAGCGCGTCAATGGCCTCGGGCTGAGCGAACCGATTATCCAGCAGCATGGCCGCGCCGACGCCGAGTACGAAATTCTCGTACAGTTGCCCGGCGTGGACGATCCCGCCCGCGTGAAGAAGATCATCGGCACCGCCGCCGTTCTCGAGATCACTGACGTCAAGGATGGCCCATTCCCGTCCCGGCAACAGGCGCTTGCCCAGCACGGTGGAATCTTGCCGCTTGGCACGAAGCTCGTGCAGGAACGCCCCTCCTCCGGCTCCGCGCGCGACAAGGGCTCCGCGTTTTACCTTGTGAGCCGGGTCCCCGTGGTCACCGGGCGCGATCTGCGCAACGCTCGCTCCGCCCGTGATGAATTTGGCCGCTGGGAAACCAGCTTCACGCTTACTCAGGATTCCGCCAGCCGTTTTGGGCGCTTCACCGAAGCCAACATCAACAACCGCCTGGCGGTGATCCTCGATAACCAGATCGTCAACGTCGCCACCATCCAATCGCGCATCGACGATAGCGGGCGCATCACTGGCCTGAGCGGCGAACAGGAAGCCTCCGATCTCTCGCTCGTCCTGCGCGCAGGAAGTCTTCCCGCCGGGATTACTTACCTGGAGGAGCGCACCGTCGGCCCGTCCCTCGGCGCGGATTCCATTCGTAGCGGGATTATCGCCGCCCTCGCGGGCCTGGCCATGGTCGTGATCGCGATGGTCGTTTACTATAAGCGCGCGGGCATCAACGCCACCGTCGTGCTCCTGCTCAACGCGATCATCCTGCTTGCGATTCTCGCGTACTTTGGCGCCGTTCTCACTCTGCCGGGCATTGCCGGCGTGATCCTGACGATCGGTATGGCCGTCGATAGCAACGTGCTCATTTTCGAGCGCATCCGCGAGGAAATCCGGGAAGGAAAGTCGATTAGCGCGGCGATTGATATCGGTTTCAAGAAGGCGTTCATCACCATCGTCGATACCCACGTCACCACCGTGATTTCGTGCGCGTTCCTGTTCATGTTCGGCACGGGTCCAGTGAAGGGCTTCGCAGTCTCTCTCGTGATCGGCCTCGTGGCGAATCTCTTTACGGCGGTCTATGTCTCGAGATGGCTCTTCGATTTGCGCCTGTTCCGCAATCGCAATCTCGCGACGCTGAGTATTTAGTGGGAAGCGGCGCGCGTCCTGGACGCGCCGGATCAGGTAAGGAAATTTCGGAAGAAAGATTCCCGGAATCGGGAACAAAGAAGGAGCAGCCGGTGTCCATTTCTTTTGCCGGCCGATAAACGTGCATGGAACTGTTTCGGGATACTAAATTTGACTTCTACGGCAAGAAATATGTTTTTCTTGGCCTATCCGTTGCGCTCCTCGTCGCCGGCATGATCTCGCTTTTCGTGAAGGGCGGCCCCAAGTATGGGATCGACTTCAAGGGCGGCGCGCAGGTCTACGTCCGTTTCCTGGGCAAGCCGCCTGTGAATGAGATACGCGAGGCGATGAGCCGGAAAATTTCGGGCGAGATCAACGTACAGGAACTCACTGGCGACAACGAAGTGATTATCGGAACCGAGCTCCGCGATGAAAAGGAGCTTGAGAGCATCCGGCAGACCATCGTCGAAGTTCTCGAAAGTACCTTCGGCGGAGCCAAGGGTAAACCGGACCTGAACTCCATCCCGGCGGATCTCCTGGCCGGCCAGCTCGCGATTCCCCTCACCCGGAACGGCGTTAACATCAACGACGAACAGAGGAAGGACCTCGCGGCGGCAATTGTAAAATTTCGAGATCAGGATCGTTCGGGCCTTCTCTCGAGCATCCAGGAACTTTCGGGTGTGGCCGGTGTCAATGAAGGTGTGATAAAAACTCTCGAAGAGGAGTTCTCGCTCGGTAAGTTCAGCATCCGCCAAATCGAGGTGGTCGGGCCTAAAGTCGGAGAAGATCTTCGGCGGCAGGCAATCCTAGTCACCCTCTATGGATTGGGCGGAATGCTGGTCTATATCGCGTTTCGCTTCGAGTGGATTTACGGTGTGGGAGCGGTAATCGCCGTGGCGCACGATGTCATTGTCACCGTCGGGTTTTTCTCGATCTTCGACAAGGAAATCTCGCTCACCGTTATCGCCGCATTACTCACTCTGGTAGGTTACTCGGTGAACGATACCATCGTGATTTTCGACCGGATTCGCGAGAATCTGAAAATCACGCGCTCCGAGCCTTTTGCTGATACGATAAACAGGTCCGTGAACCAGACGCTCAGCCGGACGGTGATTACTTCCGGGTTGACGTTCCTCGCGTGTTTGGCGTTGTACCTTTTTGGCGGAGA
Source organism: Bryobacterales bacterium (assembly GCA_020853155.1). GTDB lineage: Bacteria > Acidobacteriota > Terriglobia > Bryobacterales > Bryobacteraceae > JACTMJ01. The sequence continues at coordinate 1,181 of JADYZL010000464.1, read as the reverse complement.
TGTGTTGAACGGCTTTGCCTTTGCTCTGGTTTGCGGTATTGTCATTGGTTCGTACTCGTCGATCTTCATCGCGAGTCCGATCGTCGCTTTTGGAAAGTGGTTGATGGAATCGCGCCGGCGCACAGCCTCCGGCGCCGTAAAGGGGAGCCGCTAGCCGTTCGAGGTGCGTGGCGCTCCATCAGACAGTGCATGAGAGAGAGTGCTTGAGTTTTGGTTTGCCGCGGAGGATAGTCTCTGCAATCCGCAAACGCCAACTACACGGGGAGAAGCGTTATGTTTGAACAAACCTTCGTGGCTGAGAAAGGGACAAAGAGGCCGTTAGCGGTCCTCATCTCCACCCTCGTCCAGGTCCTACTGATCTTTGTCGCGATCCTGATTCCGCTGATCTATACCGACAGCCTTCCGCAGACCCAGCTCACCAGCTTTCTGGTGGCTCCGCCGCCTCCCCCGCCGCCGCCTCCTCCTCCGGCCGCTGTGGCCCAGGTGAAGCCCGTCAAGGTGATCAAGCGCCAGTTTGATTCCGGGGTGTTGACGGCTCCAAAGGAAATCCCGAAAAAGGTAAGCATGATTGTGGAGGATGAGCTGCCACCTCCCGGCGCCGGTGTCGGTGTCGTCGGTGGTGTCGCCGGCGGTGTTCCGGGTGGGTCTATGGGCGGAGTACTTGGCGGAATTATCGGTGGCGTGCCCACTGCCGGGCCCCCGCCGCCCCCGCCTCCTCCAGCCGCCGAAAAACCGAAGCCCCCGTCACGCATCCGTGTCGGCGGAAACGTGCAGGAAGCGAAGATCCTCAACCGCGTCCAGCCGGTGTCTCCTCCGCTGGCCAAACAGGCCCGCGTCTCCGGTACGGTTCGCTTGAATGCCGTCATCGCGAAAGACGGTCAGATCCAGGATTTGCAGGTCGTTAGCGGCCATCCTCTGCTTGTCCAGGCCGCCCTCCAGGCGGTGCGGCAGTGGCGCTACGCCCCCACCCTTCTCAACGGAGAACCGGTGGAAGTTGTCACCGTTATCGACGTGAACTTCACGCTGCGGTAGCGAACCGGAAACCAACAACCTCAAGAATGTTTTAGTAAACGAATTCAACTCGCAGGAGACTGACGAAAAATGCTTTTGCAACTGCAAGTATGGGCTTTCCTCTTCATGGCAGAAGGTGGCGCGGTAGGCTTTGACCTCCGTTCGATGTG
>JADYZL010000463.1 GCA_020853155.1 Bryobacterales bacterium | reverse complement strand
GGCGCTGCCCCTGGCAGATGCTGGATGAGTTCTTCGGCATGGTGCGGGTTCGCGTGGTGCCGAAAGCGCCGGAACGGGAGGCGGAATGCGCCACTCCTGCAGAGAGCCTCGTGCGGGAAGCGATCTAACCTGGAGACTGGCCGGTCGCGTTGGCGGCGGAGCAAAAGCGAAGTATTGCCGCCACCAGGCCCGCCGCCGTGTGTTCTTGGGCTTCCGCGTCCACGCGCAAGCCCTGCGCCGCTGCCGCTTCACTCGTGATGGGGCCGATACTCCCGATGCGCGCCCCCTCGAGAAGCGCCGCACCACCCATCGCCAGGAAGTTCGTAACCGTGGAGCCGCTGGTGAAGGTGACCCAATCCACCTGCTCCATGCGATCGATCAGGCCTGCGATGAGTGCTTCGGAGGCGGCGGGCGTCGCACTGCGATACGCTTCGACGGCATCCACGAGTGCGCCGCGGTTCCGTAAAGCATCAGGCACGACATCCCTGGCCACCGCCGCTCGCGGCAGCAGCACCGAAACCCCCTCCAGCGGGATCCCCTCAAAGGCGGAAGCGACGCTCTCGGCCACATACTGGCTGGGCACGAGCGCCACGGCGCAGCCGCGCGCTTCGAGCGCCGCCCGCGTGGCCGGGCCGATCGCGCAAATCCGGGTGGATTCGAACATCGCGGAAAGCGGGCGGAGGCCGAGTTCCGCCGCGCGGGCGGCGACCCATTCCACCGCATTGGCGCTCGTGAAGATCGTCCATCCGTAGCGATGCGCGCCCCGCAGCGCTTCGTCGAGCGCATCGCGATTCGCGGGCGCTTGGAACTCCAACGCGGGAATGGAAATGGTGGCTGCGCCATGGGCTTCGAGCATCTCCCGCAGCTCGGCCGCCTGGTCGTGCGGGCGGGTGACGATCACGCGCTGGCCGCGCAGGGCCGCTCGATTGAGATTCTCAATCACGTTCGAGCCCTAACGGTGCGGCTTCGGCCGCCTCGATGATCGCGCGCGCTTCCGATGCGAGAAACTGCCGTGCCACCTCCTCGCCCAACCGCGCGGCATCCTCAATCGCGCCCGCTGCCTGTTTGCGGATGATCCGCTTGCCGTCGGGAGAGACCACCACGGCACGCAACTCCAAGCGGCTGCCGTGTGCGATGGCATGTGCGCCCAACGGCACTTGACAGCCGCCGCCCAACCCGGCGAGCAGCGCCCGTTCCGCGCTGACCTCCGCGGTAGCGCGCAGGTCCTGGATTGCCTGGCACGCCGCCCATGCCGCGCCGTCATCGTCGCGAGTCTCGATCGCCAGCGCGCCTTGCGCCACGGCGGGCAGAAATTCCGCCGGGTCAAGATACGCGGCGATGTGCGCGGCGAGCCCCAGGCGCGTGAGCCCGGCGCTCGCCATCACGAGCGCGTCGTATTGACCCTCCTGCTGCTTGCGCAGGCGGGTATCGACATTGCCGCGCACGTCAAGAATAGTGAGGTCCGGCCGCAGCGCGCGTAGCTGCGCGGCGCGGCGCAGAGAGCTGGTGCCGACCCGCGCACCCACAGCCAGCCCGTCCAGTGTCGCCCCCACCAGCGCATCGCGCGCATCTTCGCGCTGCGGGATCGATGCCACGGTCAACCCTTCCGGCAACTCCGTGGGCAGGTCTTTCAGGCTGTGGACGGCCAAATCGATGCGGCCGTCGAGCAACGCTTCTTCGATCTCTTTGGTGAAGAGGCCCTTCCCGCCGATCCGCGCGAGGGGCACATCGAGGATCTTGTCGCCGGTCGTCTTGATGATCTCGATCCGGCAGGTTGCGCCCCGCTCTTCGAGACGCGCCTTCACCCACTCCGCCTGCCACAGCGCCAGCTTGGAACCGCGGGAGCCAATGCGCAGGGTCAAATTCGCGGCGGGCAGAACAGCGCTCACGGGCGTTGTCCCCTTTCCGCCGCCACGGCCTCGGCGGGGAGTTCGCCGGCGGCTTCCCCGTCATCCGTAGGTTCCGCCCCGTCAATGCGGAACGCCCGCCGGAGGATCTCCACGATCTCCGCTCCTTCGGGGTCGGCGGCGTGCTTCCGCAACTCGGATATCGGTCCGTGGGCGATCTTATTCACAATCCCTCGCGTGAGCGCATCGATGGCTTCTGCTTGTTCCGGAGTCAGTGTGCCCAATCTGCGCCGGACGCGACCGATCTCCGCGCTCCGGATGCGCTCCAATTGCTCCTGCAACTCCACAATGGCGGGCGCCGCCTCCCGCCCCTTGAGGCGATGAAGCATCCGTTCCACTTCGTGGCGGACGATCTCTTCCGCTTCATCGGCTTTCGCGGCGCGCCCCTTCACGTTCTCTTCCACCACCTTCTGCAGGTCGTCGATGTCATAGAGGAACACCTGGTCCAATTGATGAACGGAGGGTTCGACGTTCCGGGGGACGGCGATGTCGATAAGGAACGCGGGCCGGTGCCGCCGCGTGTCCATCACGCTGCGCATCAACTCCCTGGTGATGATGTGCTGCGAGGCGCCGCTCGAAGTGATCACGATATCCATCTCCGCGAGCCGTTTCGGCAGATCTTCGTGGGGGAAGCTCTGCCCGCGGAAGATCGATGCCAGCTCCACGGCGCGCTCGTGCGTCCGGTTCGTGACGTAGATGTTCTCCGCTCCGGCACGGTGCAGGTGGCGTGCTGCGAGTTCGCTCATCTTGCCCGCGCCCAGAATCAGCACATGCTTGCCCTTCAGGGAGCCGAAAATCCGCCGGGCGAGTTCCACCGCGGCGAAGCTGATCGAGACGGCGCTCTGGCCAATGCCCGTCTCGGAGCGCACGCGCTTGGCGATGCGAAAGGCCTTCGTCACCATCAGGTCCAGCGGGCCGTGCAAGCTGCCCGATTCCCGTGCCACCGCGTAGGCGGCCTTCAACTGGCCGAGGATCTGCGGTTCGCCCACCACCATGGAATCGAGGCTGGCCGCCACCCGGAAGAGATGCCGGATGCTGTCGCGCCCATGCAGCGCATAGAAGTGTTTCTCATCGAGCGGCGCGCATCCGGAGCCTTCGGCAAGCAGAAAGGAGAGCAGCGCATCCTTCCCCTCGCGCCCGTCTTCGAGCAGAGCCATCACCTCCACGCGGTTGCACGTGGAAACAAGAAGCCCTTCGTGTACGCCAGGCATGCTCCCCAGCCGCCGGCAGGCCTCGAGCAGCGCGCGGGAATCGAGCGCGAACTTCTCCCTGAGTTCGACGGGGGCGGTGCGATGGCTGAGGCCGACGGTCCAGAGATTCATTGCCGCAACACCGCCGCCACTCCGGAATGCGTCACCCAGGTGATCCCGCATAGGAACAGCGCCGCCACCGTCAGCATCGCCGCCCTCGCGCCCCGCCAGCCGGAAGCCATCCGCAGGAACACCAGCACCAGGTAAATGAACCATGTCATGACCGCGATCAGGATGCGCTGTTCAAAGATCCACTTTGTGCCGCTCTCGTTGGACGCCCAGATGATGCCCAGCACCAGGCCGACAGTAAGCGCCAGAAAGCCCCACCCCAGCGATTTAGCCACAATCTGGTCGAGCGTCATCAATGGAGGCACCGCATCGTCCTGCGCGGGCAGGCGTTTCTGCTTGAGTTGCCGGGCTTTCCAAAGATAGAAGACCGAGACCGCCGCCGAGATCAGCAAGCCCGCGTAACCGAGCATGATAAAGACAACGTGCGTGGTGAGCCAGACATCGCGCATGGCGCCCATCTGCAACGATGGGTTGTTGCCCGCCGTGCTGCCCGTGAGCGTCATCAGGAACACGAGCGGCATGATGAGCACCGCGAGGCTCTCAAAACGGTAGAGCCAATGGCAGATGAGAAACACGATCGCCAGCACCAGGCCCAGCAGCGAGATGGCTTCGAAGAAGTTATTCGCTGGAAACGCGCCTACCTCCAGCGCCTCTTCCGCGATGGCGACCAGGTGAACCGTGGCGCCCATCAGGAAGCTTACCAAGGCAATCCGGAACCGCCCCGGATGATGGCGGATGAGCGATAGCAGGGCAACGATCAGCCCCGGAAAATAAAGGATGGCAGCTACGCGCAGCCATAGAATGCTTGATTCCTGCAAAAGGCGATACGCCCCTTCCCGCTCGCAAACCGGTTCTCCTCAAATTATAGCGTTGCCGCCCGCGCGGGCGGCGCGCATGCGGGCGGCTCGCGAGAACTGCCTGGTATGCGAAATGCGCCGGCATTGCACGCCCAACAACAAAATGGAAAAGCACGGCCGGGCGGTGAGCGTTCGCCTCGAAGACGACCGGGTGGACGCCTTCCTCGCCCGCATGGAAACCGGGGAAGCGAAGGCGATTTACAAGAAGCGAGCACCGCTCGCCGAGTTCCCCAACGCCTGGTCGAAGACGAAACGGAACAGGGCGAGAGTGCGGTCGAGAGGGCTGAAACGTGTGACCGCGGAAGCGATCTGGCCGGCTCTCACGCACAACCTGCAACGCACTCTCGCCCTCACGAACCCCACGCTCCAACCGGCCTGAACCCAGGCCCCGCCGAAGCCGAAACCCGCCCCCACCCCCCCCATTTTGAGCCTCCCTGCGAGCCCCTGACGCCATTCGCGGTCGAGAACTGCGCCAGCGGTCCTGATTTGGAGAAATCAGAACCGAAAAAACCGAAATGGCGAGTTTCTGTAGAATCCCGGGGTCCAGACCTGGGTACTGCAGGGGAAAGGGTTATTTCACGGCTTCCTGTCCCCGATTTCCCGATTTCGCCGTCCCCGATTTCGCCGGTTTCGAATACGTATCCGTGGCCAGGGGCGGAGCAGCTCGCGCTATCTCGCCCCATTCCGGCACCCGAGACGGCGCTCAGGTTGCGTCCCCGCCGTGCCCTATCCTCCGCTCAGGTATCCTCAGAGTGGAAGACAACAACCGGCTCGCGCAATCAAAATCCGCGAGTAAAATTTATCTCCCCCAATTTCGTGTCTCACTTTTTGGGACCACTTCACTATGGACAGACCGCCGCTCATCCCCCCTTCGGCCCCAGTCTGAGGGGAAGACCGCCGTCAAGGCCAAGCCGTGGCCGGTGCGCTTCGCGCAGCCTTGACTACTGAGGGCACTGAGCCATCAACCGCCTGAGCGTGGTGAAACAGCACTGAGGATGCTAGGCTGGTGGAAACTGGCAGGAGTGTCGGCCTGCCTGGAGTTTTCAAGAATAGCCCGATGAGCGTGTGGATATGGCGAGATCTGATCTCCTGATGTCATTGGTCAAAGCTGCGACTGCTGGGGATCGCGCTATGGTCCGAAAGACTGTTGAGGCCCTTGCGGCGGAAGAGCGGGCCAAGAAGCACATGGTCCTTGCCGAGCAGCTAGAGAAGCACATTCAGAGCAATGGCACGCCGCCGCGTGCAGAGGTCCTTCCCATTCGTGGCCCCTCGCAACCAGAAGTCTTGGTAGAGATCACCCCTCGGAAGACTCTCAGCGATATCGTGCTAACAGCCGGGAACCGGCAATTGGTCGAAGAATTCGTCCAAGAACATCATCGTTCTGATCTTTTGCGCTCGTATAACCTTCGTCCCCGCAATCGCATTCTACTCACTGGCTCACCGGGTAATGGGAAGACCTCCCTGGCGGAGGCACTCGCGAACGCGATAATGGTCCCGTTAGTTGTTGCCCGATATGATGCGCTGATAACAAGTTTCCTGGGAGAGACCGCCTCACGACTGAGGCGGTTGTTTGAATATTCACACACCCGTCAGTGTGTGCTTTTTTTCGATGAATTCGACACCCTTGGAAAAGAGCGAGGAGACATACATGAGACCGGTGAGATCAAGAGGGTTGTCAGCTCCTTGCTGCTGCAAATCGACGATCTTCCGTCTCATGTAACGGTCGTTTGCGCGACCAACCATCCTGAACTACTGGACAGAGCGGTATGGCGACGCTTCCAAATTCGGATGGAGTTAGATTCTCCATCAACAGGGCAAATCGAGGAGTTCCTCGCGAGCCTAGCCAGCCGAATGAATCTAAAGCTGGGCGCGCAATTGAGAACAGTTGCTCGAAGACTCACGGGAGCCAATTTCTCAGAGGTCGAAGACTTCATGACGGATGTCGCCCGAAGCTATGTGTTGTCCCTGCCGTCGGGCGATGCGACTTCCATACTGACTGGGAAGCTGCAACGGTGGAAGTCACGTTCAGGTGCTCAGGCGGCCAACCGTCCGAAACAAAAGAGATAGGCTGATTGACGAATGGCAGAGCGCCCGTTCCTCATTTTTCCCAGACCAACTCGCGCGCCGAAGGCCAGACTCGGCGGCGGAGGAGGTCGCTTCTCACGGCCAACACCCGGTCAACAGCGTCAAAGGCTAGAACAGAAGTTTCAGCAAATTGCTGGCTCGTTCCAAAATCTCCAACCCACGATTCAAGGCACAGAACCCGAACAGGTGATCGTCTTGGAGACTCTCGCGGAAAGCATCGACGCAATCGCTGAGGCTGTATCAAAGATACCGGGCCTAGAATGGTTGGCTGACATCGACTTGGGCGATGCTGACCCTACCGATGGATTTGCCGATGAGGAAGATCCCGAGAAGAGAATACCGCATCGTCTTTACGCCGTGTTCACAAACCAGCAGGCGATGAACTCCCTGTTGTCGCTCTGGCAAGCGTGGCTAGCCGAACCCAACAAGCGGGCGGCGAGAGGTTTCGGCCCTTTCAAGAGGCTCTTCATCAATCTTTCGGACATCCGAAGATGGGGCGCAGCGGACAGGATTTCTGAAACAGGCATTCTCGAGTTTTGGCGTGAAGACATCGAAGTAAAGGGCGGACAGGGCACGAGCGTCTTCGAGATCGAACTGTGGTTCAGAAACGATGCGACTCGAAGAAGTTCTCTCGCGGGGGAGGTTCGGGCTCAAGTAGAAGCCGTTGAGGGCCGCGAGCTCAGCTCATGTGCAATTGAGGACATCCGGTATCACGCCTTGCTGATAGAGGTGCCATCTGCCTATATCGAGGCACTTCTCTCTCAGCTCGCCCAACAGAAATACACCCAGCTCCTGATGGCGGAAGGCGTGATGTTCTTTCGACCACAGGCCCAATCTCGATTTCGGCTGGTTCAGCCTGAAGTGACCACGTTCGATCTGACCCAGAAATTGACAGGAGCCGCTGCTCCACAAGGGGACCCCGTAGCTGCGATCTTGGACGGAGTTCCGCTTGCGAACCACGCAGCTCTCCAAGGCAGAGTCATTCTGGATGACCCAGATGACCATGCATCGCACTACCAGCCGGGACAGCATTTGCATGGGACCGCGATGTCGTCGATTGTGCTTTTTGGCGACTTGAACGGCTCTGCAAACGCTCAGCCCAGGCCGGTCTACGTGCGGCCAATTCTGCAGCCGGACTCCTTTGGACGAGAGGAAGTCACACCGCCGAATAGGCTGCTCGTTGATGTAATCCATCGGGCAGTTCGCCGAATGATGGAGGGAGAGGAAGGCAATGCCCCGGTAGCACCCTCGGTAAGGATTGTGAGCCTCTCAATTGGTGACAGGTCCCGGCCATTCGACCGAGATGTAAGTCCACTCGCCAGGATTATCGATTGGCTGGCTTGGAAGTACCGCCTCTTGTTCATTATCAGCGCGGGGAACTGCACGTCCGACATTGTTGTTGATTCAACATTCGATGAGTGGCAGCAGCTATCTGTCGAAGATCGCGCTATAGCGATTCTTCGGGCAATGCGAAGTGATCAGTTTCGACGACGACCGCTCTCTCCGGCTGAGGCAATCAATGCGGTTACGGTTGGAGCGTCTCACCGTGACGAGTGCACCATTTTTACCGCAGGCCAGAGAGTAGACCTACTCGATGGAACGGGAGGCCCGAGTCCTCTGACGACTGTAGCGAGCGGTTTCAGGCGCTCGACAAAGCCGGACATCCTTCTTCCTGGCGGAAGACAGTTCTACTATCGACCGGCGGGGAATGGGGATGTGCCGACAGTATTTCGAGTGGCTCCCGTTGCTAGCGCGCCGGGACAACTTGCTGCTGCTCCTGGTGTGGGGCCGATGGAAGTCACGCGTGTGGCCTACTGTTGTGGAACCAGCAATTCAGCCGCTCTGGCCACGCGTTACTTAGCTCTTGCTCTTGAAAGGCTCAATCAAGCCCCACAGGTTCTAGCAGCGGAGATTCCCGTTGACCCGTTTTGGGCTGTGATTTTGAAATCGCTCATAGTGCATGGTGCCTCGTGGGAAGAAGCGAGTCAGCTTATCGAGAAGGCGTTCGCTCTGCAGAATGCTGACTGGCGCGAGGCAGTTGGCACGAAGCGACAGTTCCTGGGGTTCGGCGAGGTTTCTCCTGATCGTTGCCTCTCAGCTTCGGATCAGAGGGCTACGGTAATTGGTTGGGGCGAAATCAGGGACCAGGAAGGTCTGGTCTTTTTTCTCCCGCTTCCGCCAGCTCTCAGTGCGGTGAAGGAATATCGGCGATTGACGACGACGCTCACATGGCTCACCAGCCCCAACCAGCGCCACAAGAACTATCGGCGGGCACAACTCTACCTGAGTGTGCCGGTCGAACAACTAGGGGCCAAGACAATCGGTGTGGATGCCAAAACCGCCCAACGCGGTACGGTTGAGCACCGGGTGTTTGCTGGGACCGATGCGAAAGCGTTCCTCGATGGAACCAACCTATCGATTCAAGTCAATTGCAAGGCAGACGCTGGGAAGCTAGACGAGCCTACGCCCTTTGCACTCGTTGTCTCATTGGAGGTCGAGGCTACTTCGACGATTGCGGTCTACAACGAGGTTGAAAGCAGAATAAGGGCTCAAGTAGAGATCACAACGGGTTAGGGTATCCACTTCACGCACAGATGCTGTTGCCGTAATTGCCCTGGAGGTTGGATGTGGTTATGGGCTAGACAATTCGAATTCGGGGACAATTCGGGGACAGGAAGTCGTGAAATAACCGTTTTCCCGGTAGTACCCAGGTCTGGACCCCGGTGATTCTAAAGAAACTCGCCATTTCGGGTTTTTCCGGTTCTGATTTCGCCAAATCATGACCGCTCGCGCGGTTCTCAATCGCGAATCGCGTCAGGGGCTCGTAGGGAGGCTCAATACGGGGTTTTGGGGTGGATTTCGGCTTCAGCGGGGCCCGGATTCAGGCCGGTTGGAGCGTGGGGTTCGTGAGGGCGAGGTAGCGCTGCAGGTTGTACGTGAGAGCCGGCCAGATCGCTTCCGCGCTCACTCGTTTCAGCCCCCTCGACCGCACTCTCGCCCAGTTCAGTTTCGTCTTCAACCAAGCGTTGGGGAACTCGGCGAGCGGTGCTCGCTTCTTGTAGATCGCCTTCGCTTCCCCGGTCTCCATGCGGGCGAGGAAGGCGTCCACCCGGTCGTCCTCGAGGCGAATGCTC
>JADYZL010000462.1 GCA_020853155.1 Bryobacterales bacterium | reverse complement strand
CAGCCGCCGCAACCGCGCAGGATCCGCCCGACCCGCCTGGACCGGTTTCGGGACTTGTGAACTCAGAACTCCCAAACTGGCTATGGATGGGCGGCGAAGAACGGGTGCGTCTCGAAGCCTTGCACGGTGCGGGATTCCAACCGGGCCGCGATACGTATCCGTTGCAGCGGCTGCGGCTGCAACTCGGCGTCCGTGTCCGCCCGTGGCTGAAGTTCTCTTTTGAAGGGCAGGATTCCCGCGTGTTCTTCCATGACGTCTCTCCGGCGCCGGCTTCGCTGCGAAATCCCATGGATCTGCGGCAAGGCTATCTCGAACTTGGCGATGCAGAGTCTGGACACATCCGTCTGCGCGCCGGGCGCCAATCCCTGCACTTCGGCGCGGGGCGACTCGTGGAGGATTCGGAATGGTCCAACACTGGCCTGACCTTTGATGCCGCCCGTGTCACTCTGCGCTCCAGCCGGTTCCGCGTGGATGCCTTTACCGGTTCGCCGAACCGGAGCAATCCGGATGGATTCGACAAAACGGCGCGCGGCGAACGCCTGCACGGCTTGTATGGCTCCATGGAACATCTTATCCCGAACGCCACCGTGGAACCCTATCTGCTCTGGCGGCGGATGGATCTCCGCTTCGCCGAGGCCGCGGAAATCGGCATGTCGGATACGAAAACCACGGGTTTCCGCTGCGCGGGCTTGCTACCGCTCGGTTTCGACTATGAGATGGAAATGGCGTTGCAGCGGGGCAGGCTGGCAGCGGAACGGGTCTCTGCGTGGTCCAGTTATTGGAGCTTTGGCTATACCCGCCTCGATTCCCGATACCGCCCGAGATTCTTTGTAGAGCTGGACCGCGCCTCCGGCGATGTCAATCCGCACGACGGAGTGCATGGCGGATATGACTCGCTCTATTCGGGCGCGGAAGACGGCTACGATACCACAAGCCTGTTCGGCAATACGAACCTCGTCCACGCTCGTCCTGGTGTAGCGTTCCAAGTGCGGCGCGGCCTGGCCTTCACCCTGGCCTATCACTCCTACTGGCGCGCCAGCGAGTGGGATGGCTTGTACAACGGCCCCGGCGAGAGCATCCTCACGCCCGAAGCTTCGCAGGGCATGCACATCGGCCAGGGCGCGGATATTCAAGCGAACTGGAGTCCAGTTCGGCGGACAACCTTGTCGTTCACCGTCGGCCGCCTCATGCCGGGTGAGTACTTGCGCCATGGCGGGCATCCTTCGGCGTACAACTACGTGTTCCTGGGGGTTACACAGCAATTCTAATGGACCATTCGAGCGGACAGAGATGCCAAGCGCCGCTTTCGCGCATGAATCGCGAATAGGCCTCTAAAGTCGATCTCCCGCATGCCGATCTTTCTCCCGGCACATCTTCACGCAGGAAACCCTGTGGACTGGACGAATACCCCAGGGGAAGGAATCGATCGAGCCGCGCGAACAAGGTGGCGAAGCCTCAATGCGAATCATGCGCGGTGGTAAGCATCGGCGATTAAGAGTTTGTGGAAAGGAGCAGCATGGGAACAACAGCTATGGAAACAGTGGCCAGAGAAGCGCCCCTACCCGGTCCTCTCAGCAAGGAGCGGGACCGCGGAGGCAAGTATCTGGTATTTCACCTGGGCCAGGAAGAGTTCGGGATTCAAGTTCTGAAAGTCCGGGAAATCATGGGCGTGCAGGACATCACGGCGGTACCGCAGACGCCGCATCACGTGAAGGGCGTCATCAACCTGCGCGGAAAGGTCATCCCGGTCGTCGATCTGCGACTTAAGTTTGGCCTGCCAGAGCAGGAATATACCCAGCGCACCTGCATCATCGTCACCCAGGTGGGGAGCGAGGCGGGGCCAATGCTGATGGGCATCGTCGTCGATGGAGTGGCCGAAGTGCTCAACCTGTCGGCGGCCGAGATCGAGGATACGCCGGACTTCGGCGATGGCGCAGCGACACCCTATTTGCTCGGCATGGCCAAGGTGAAGGGCAAAGTGAAGATCCTGCTGGAGATCGAACAGGTGCTGACCAGTCAGGACTTGCGACGGTTAGAGGCCATGTTGCAGTAGCTAGGCGAAAGGAGAATCTTGATGCATTCACAGATGACGATTGGGAGAAAATTCAGCTTGACTTGCGTGGCGCTGGTCCTGCTGGCCGTAATGCTGGGCGCGGTTTCGATTGTCAACACGAGTCGGATCGAAACCAATCTAAAGGCCATCGTGGGCGATTCCTTGCCGGGAATCTATGAAATCGGCGTGCTGGAATCCACGTTGCTCGAGATCAGAGGGAACGCCATGAAGCATATAGCGGATGGAAATGCTGCTACCCAGGCACAAATTGAGCGTAGCAGCGAGGCTCTGAAACAAGACTTTCAAGAGAACTTGAGTCGGTACGCGAAGACGATCACTCAGGCGGAGGATCAGCAAGCGTTCGAAAAGGTCAAACCGGCGTTCGACAGGTACATGGCCGCGTGGGAGGGTGTGGCGGTTCTCAGCCGCGCCGGTAAGAGCGCTGAGGCTATCAGCAAGTACGATTCCGAGGTCCGCCCGATCTTTCTCGAAGCACATGAGGCGCTCCGCGGTCTGGTGGATTGGAACAAGCGCCATGGCGATCAAAACGCCGAAGCAATGAGCGCGACTGTCAGCCAGACGCAGTGGTGGAGTTGGACGCTATTGTCGATCAGCATCCTCACGGGAAGCCTGCTCGCTTTTCTGGTGACGAAGAGCGTCAACAGCGACCTGCTACGGGCAGTCACCGAGTTGACAGAAGGCGCCGAACAGGTGGCGAGTGCGGCATCGCAGGTATCCTCGTCGAGCCAATCGCTGGCGCAGGGTTCGAGCGAGCAGGCGGCGTCCCTCGAAGAGACTTCCGCCTCGAGCGAGGAGATCAACTCGATGGCGCGCAAGAATAGCGAGAACTCCCGCACGGCGGCCGACTTGATGACGCAATCGCAGCGGAAGTACGAGCAGGCCAATCAATCGCTCGATGAATCCGTCGTCGCGATGGGCGAAATCAACACGCAGAGCGACAAGATCGCGCGCATCATCAAGGTGATCGATGAGATCGCCTTCCAAACCAACATCCTGGCGCTCAACGCGGCGGTGGAAGCGGCGCGCGCGGGCGAGGCGGGCATGGGCTTCGCCGTGGTGGCCGATGAGGTTCGCAATCTGGCGCAACGCAGTGCGCAAGCAGCCAAGGACACCGCTGCGCTCATCGAGGAATCGATCGCTAAATCCGATGACGGCAAGGTGAAAGTGGATCAGGTAGCAACGGCGATCCGGGCGATCACGGAGGAAGCGGCCAAGGTAAAGACGCTCGTGGACGAGGTAAATCTCGGCAGCCAGGAGCAGGCGCGCGGGATCGAACAGATCGGCAAGGCCATCGCGCAGATGGAGCAGGTAACGCAAAAGACCGCGGCCAACGCGGAAGAAAGCGCCTCCGCCGCTGAGGAATTGAACGCGCAGTCGATGACCTTGAAGAATGTCGTCGAGCGGCTGACGGCCATGGTGGGCGGGGCCGGTACGGCGGGTGCACCTTCGCATGCACCGGCTCGCCGGGCCGGCATGCCCAGCGGAAAAGCGCGCCAACAAACGGGTGCGGCGGCCACGGGACTCAAGGCGCTTCGTCAAGCCGTGTCGCGGCCCGCGATGCGGGAGGAACCCGCGGCGATGGCGTTTTCGGCCCACGGCGGAAGCAAGAACCCATTCCCTCTGGACGATCAATTCAAGGAATTCTAACGGCAACCCCGGGGTGAGGCGCTTCCGCCACGCCCCTGGGGTTATGCACCCTTCTCATTGAGAGCCATTTCTCCACCCAGGAAAGATCATGCCCAACTCCGATATGGCTCCCCGGCTGCGGGAGCGAATTGACGATCTATCCACCCGGCTTCTGATCGGGGACGGGAATGCCGGCGCAACGGGCGCGGGCGCCGAAAGCGTGCTGGCCGCGCTCGCCGAACTCGGCCGGGAGGCGGGCGAAGCCGGTTATGCGGAAGCGTCCCGCATCGCGGCGGAACTCTCCGCTGGCGGGTCCGCGCCGGGCGATCTACAGCGGGGGCTCGCGCGGCTTCAGCAAGCACTCTCCGGGAGCGCCAGGCCTGCGGCGGAGGAAACTCCTCCGGTAGTCCAGCCGGCGCCGGCCCCCTTCTCGCTCGCACAGGATCCCGAACTTGTCGCCGATTTTGTCCTCGAATCCAGGGAGCACCTGACTTCCATCGAGCAGCGCCTTCTGACGCTCGAGAAAGAACCGAAGGATGCCGACGCCATCAACTCTGTGTTCCGTGGATTTCACACGATCAAGGGCTTGGCTGGGTTCCTGGAGTTCGAGGCAATCCAGGAGATGTCTCACGAGGTTGAAACGGCTCTCAACCTGGCGCGCGAGGGGAACCTGGCCATCACGCCGGTTGTAATCGACGTGATCCTCGAGAGCGTGGATTACCTGCGTCGCGCCATGGCGGCAGTGGAATCCGGAGAAGGCCACGGAGCCGACGCGGGGCATAACCGCCTGATCGACCGGGTTCAATCCCTGATGAAGGCGGAGCCCGCGGCAGCCTCCCCGGATACCTCCGATTTCGGAACCGTACCTTCCGGAACGCAGACCTTTGATTCCAGCGCCACGGCTTCTGGAAGCACGGTGGATCCTGCAGCGGAGCCAGCCGTTCCGGCGTTGGCCCTGCCCGCAGAACACTCACGCCCGGAATCGCTCCAGAAACCGGACCTAGCCTCGAAGCCGGATACGGCAATGAAGACGGAAACATCCGCGAAGCCGGAAGGAGACGCAAAACGGGCGGCGGCGGAATCCTCCTCGGTGCGCGTCGACACGGCCAAGCTCGACTATCTCGTGGACATGGTTGGGGAGATGGTGATCGCCCAGGCGATGGTCCGGCACAACGAGGTCATCTCGGACGCAGCCGATCAACGGCTGCAGCGCGATCTCGCGCAGTTGACTCGCATCACCGGCGAAGTGCAACGGACGGCCATGGCGATGCGCATGGTTCCGATTGGCCAACTGTTTCAACGCACGGCGCGCCAGATCCGAGACCTTTCCCGCAAGGTGGGGAAGCAAATCGAACTCGTTACGCGCGGCGAGGATACCGAACTCGACAAGACGATCGCCGAAGAACTCGCCGACCCCCTGATGCACATGGTGCGCAACTCGGTGGATCATGGCATTGAAACGCCGGACGGCCGCCTGGCTGCGGGAAAACCGCTGCAATCCAAAGTCACCTTATCCGCCTATCATCAGGCGGGGCAGATCGTGATCGAGATCGCCGACGACGGGCGGGGGCTCGATTGCCAAAAGATCCTCGCGAAGGCCCGGCAAAAGGGGCTCGTCGACGACACGCAGCACCTTTCCGAGAACGACATTTTCCGGCTGATTCTGGCGCCCGGCTTTTCCACGGCCGAACAGATAACCGATATCTCGGGGCGCGGCGTGGGCATGGACGTGGTCACCCGGCAGGTGGAGCGGCTGCGAGGGCGTATCGAAATTCGTTCGCAAGCCGGCGAAGGAACGACGTTCCTGCTGAAGTTGCCATTGACCCTGGCGATTATCGACGGACTGGTGGTGACCGTCGGCGGCCACCGCTACATCGTGCCGCTGTTCTCCGTCAGCGAGATGTTCCGCCCCGCTGCCGAAACGATTTTCACGGTCCAGAACCGCCAGGAAATGGCGATGGTCCGGGAGCGGCTGCTACCGGTGATGCGGCTCTACAAGCGGTTTGGGATTCCGCCGCGAAGCGAGGATCCATATCAATCCTTGATGGTGGTTGCCGAAACCGAGGAGCAATCATTCTGCCTGATGGTGGATGACCTCGTGGGCAAGCAAGAGGTCGTGATCAAGAGCCTGGGCGAGAGCTTGGGCCGCATCCCCGGCATCGCGGGCGGCGCCATTCTGGGCGACGGGCGCGTCGGCTTGATCCTCGATATGGGCGGTTTGTGGAGAGCGCATGCACACGTTTGAGGATACGGCCTGCCGTCCGCTAAAAGCGGAGGAGTTCGCGAAGATACGGCGGCTTGCATACGACACATTCGGCCTGGACCTGCGAAGCGGGAAAGAGACGCTGGTATCGACGCGGCTCAACAAGAAGATCCGTGAATTGGGATTCCGTTCGTTCGAGGAATACTACCAGCATGTCGTCGGCGATTCGACGGGCGAATCTCTCATTCAACTGATCGATGCGCTCACGACGAACCACACATCGTTCTTTCGCGAGCCGGCGCATTTCGAGTTTCTGCGGAGAGCCTTCTGGCCGGAATGCGGGGGGCGGGGAGCGATCGATATCTGGAGCGCCGCCTGTTCGACGGGCGAAGAACCGTACACGATCGCGATGTGCGCCCTGGAGGATCTCGGCGCGATCGCGCCAGGCAAAGTGCGCATTCTGGCCACGGATATATCCACGCGCGTACTGGGAAAGGCGGAACAGGGGATCTATGCATCAGACCGCGTGGACGGCATCCCTGGGACTAAGCTGCGCAAGTACTGGCTGCGCGGCGAAGGCGATTGGGCGGGGCATTACAGGGCGAAAAAAGAGGTCCGGGCGCTCATCGAGTTCCAGCGGTTGAATCTGATGGAGACTCTTCCCGCGATCGGTCCGTTCCCGCTCATCTTCTGCCGCAACGTCATGATTTACTTCGACAAGCCAACCCAACAGCGCGTGGTGCAGCGCCTGGCCGCGAAACTGGAGCCGGGCGGATATCTGCTGACAGGGCATTCCGAGAGCCTCACGGGCATTGCGCACGAGTTGGAGTATGTTCAGCCGGCGGTCTATCGCAAAGCGTCTTCGGACGGCCGGAAGAGGGCCAAATGGTAAGCCTGTTGACCGTGGGAGTGGGAGACTGCAAGGTGAGCGGCGGCCCGGAAGCCGTGCTCGCGACCTATGCGCTGGGGTCATGCATCGCCGTTGCGATCCACGATCCGGTAGCCGGCGTAGGCGGCCTTCTTCACTACATGCTGCCGGAATCCACGCTCAATCCGGACAAGGCTCGCGAGAGCCCCTATATGTTCGCGGATACCGGCATTCCGCGACTGTTTCACGCCGCCTACCAGTTGGGCGCCGAAAAACGCCGGCTGGTAGTGCGCGTGGCGGGAGGCGCGCAGGTAATGGATGAGAACGGTGTGTTCAACATCGGCAAGCGGAACCATCTCGCGCTACGCAAAATTCTTTGGAAGGCCGGGGTGATCGTCCATGCCGAGGATGTCGGAGGATCCACTTCCCGCACGGTTCGGCTCGAGGTGGCGACCGGGCGCTTCTTTATCCGTGGACCGGGCATGCCGGACCGCGAAATGCTAGTGCCGGCAAACGGCAAGGGGGGACGTTGATGGAACTCCATGTCCTGATCGTGGACGATTCACCGGCGATGCGGAATTTTATCCGCCGCGTGCTGGACCTTTCCGGGCTGGAGGTAGGCCTGTGCCTGGAAGCCTCGAATGGCGAAGAAGCGCTCCGGGTGCTTGAAGACCATTGGGTGGATGCAGTGTTAACCGACATCAACATGCCCGAAATGGATGGCGAGGAATTGCTGCGCCAAATGTCCGCGCACCCCGTTCTGCGGTCGATCCCGGTACTCGTGGTTTCGACGGATCGAACGGAGGCGCGAATCCAGAAGATGCTCACTTTGGGAGCGAGAGGCTATGTAACCAAGCCCTTCGCGCCGGAAACTTTGCGCGATGAACTCGTGCAAAGTCTGGGGGGTGGTGATGGAAGCAACTGAAATCCACGCGGCTCTGGCCGCGGCAGTGGAAGAGGTCCTGGAGACCATGTGCTTCCTCAGCGTGAATGCCAGTGGAGAGGGCGCCGGACCGGCCGATCTGGAGGCGATCCCCGAAGCAGCCGATGAGGAAGATGCGCGGATGCTCACGTCCGAACTGCGCTTTGAAGGCAGAATGCCTGGCACGTTCCGGTTGAGCCTTCCGATGGACCTCGCCCAGGTGGCGGGCGCGGCCTTCCTGGCTCTCGATGAACCAGCCGCAACCGATGCTCAAGCGGGCGAGGTCGTCTGCGAACTGGCCAATATGATTTGCGGTGCCGCGCTGGGCCGTCTGGAACACGGCACGATCTTCCGGCTGAGCCACCCGGAACTGATCCCGGATTTGCAGGATCTGAACCCCAGCCCTTCGGGTTCTGTCCGTTGGTTCGATACCGGCGAGGGATTTCTCACTGTCGCTCTAGCGCTGCAGCCTGAGTATGCCGTATGAGGAAGACCCGGGTTCTGATTGTCGATGATTCCGCAATCGTGCGCAAGCTGCTTGCCGATGCCTTGTCCGGCGAGGACGATCTCGAAGTAGTCGGGACTGCTCCCGACCCATTCGTGGCGCGCGACAAGATCCTCACCCTGAAACCGGATGTGCTTACTCTCGATATCGAGATGCCGCGCATGGACGGGCTCACCTTCCTCAAGAAGCTGATGCACTATCAGCCAATGCCGGTGGTGGTGATCAGTTCACTCGGCCAAGCCGGTTGCCAGACGACGTTCGAAGCCATGCGGCTTGGCGCGGTGGAAGTGCTGGCCAAGCCCGGTGGACCCTACTCGGTGGGCGAATTGCGGATGGATCTTGCAGCCAAGATTCGCGCAGCCGCGGCCGCCCGGCTTCGCAAGGCTCCAATTGAACCGCTCGTGAAACCGGATCCTCCACCGCCCGCGCCCATACTCGGCGGATCCACTGTGATCGCGATCGGCGCATCCACCGGTGGCACCGAGGCGATCCAAGAGGTGCTTATGCGCCTGCCCGCGAATTGCCCCGGCATCGTGGTGACACAGCACATCCCAGCCGTCTTCTCGCTTCATTTCGCCAACCGGTTGAATGAGATCTGCCCGATGGAAGTCAAGGAAGCGCGCAATGGAGATACGCTCGCCACGGGGCGGGTCCTGATAGCCCCGGGCAATTTCCACATGCTCCTCCGCAAATCGGCGAGTGGCGGCCTTCATGTGAGCGTTCAGGACGGCCCGCGCGTCTGCTACCAACGGCCGTCGGTGGATGTCATGTTCAGTTCCGTCGCCGAATTGATGGGGCCGCGCGCGGTCGGGGTTATCCTCACGGGCATGGGGGCCGACGGAGCCCGCGGATTACTCAAGATGAAAGAGGCGGGGGCACGCACGATCGCGCAAGACGAAGCAAGCTGCGTCGTGTTCGGTATGCCCAAGGAGGCGATTCGCATGGGAGCCGCGGATCAGGTGACGCCCCTCACGCGAGTCCCCGCCGCAATCCTCAGCCAGTTGGCAAGGATCGCACGCTAAGCAGCGCACTGCCGGCATTGCATTGTGGTCCGCGCACCGCAAGCAGCGCACCCTAAGCACTGCGTGGATTGCGTGGGCGCGGCCCATCCGATCCCGGCTATAAGCGGGAAGGTTCCAGCGGCAAGCGCTGCTGGATTTGCACGAGTTGCGTGGGATACTCTCCGGTGTAGCAGGCGTAGCAGAAGCGATCATCGTTATCGCCTACCGCGGCTTGCAGTTTCTCGAGCGAAAGAAAGGCGAGCGTGTCGGCTTCCACGTAGCGCCGGATCTCCTCCACGGAATTGTTCGCGGCGATCAGTTCACTCTTGTTCGGCGTATCCACTCCGTAGTAACAGGGTGAAATCGTGGGTGGACAGGAAATGCGCATGTGCACTTCACGCGCGCCGGCTTGGCGCACCATCCGGACGATCTTGCGGGAGGTGGTGCCGCGCACAATGGAGTCATCGATCAGCACCACGCGCTTGCCTTCAAGCAGATTGCGGACGGGGTTCAGCTTCAGCTTCACGCCAAAGTCGCGAATCGCCTGAGATGGCTCGATGAAGGTTCTGCCCACATAGTGGTTGCGGATGAGGGCCTGGCGGTACGGAATTCCCGATTCCGCCGCATAGCCGATGGCTGCCGTGACGCCGGAATCCGGCACCGGCACCACCAGATCCGCATCCACCGGAAACTCCCGGGCCAACTGGCGGCCCATCTCCTCCCGGCTTTGCTGCACGGGACGACCGAACACAAGCGAATCCGGACGAGAGAAATACACGTGTTCAAAAACGCAGTGCGCGCGCTTGCGCGGCGGCGTGAACTGCATCCGGTGCAGACCTTCGCTGCTCACAATCACCATCTCACCCGGCTCCACGTCGCGGAGGTACGTGGCGCCGATTAAATCGAAGGCGCAAGTCTCGCTCGCAAAGACGTAGCCAAACTTGCGGCCCGTCAACTCCACGGTGCCCATTGCGAGCGGGCGGAATCCGTAAGGGTCCCGCGCCACGATGACCTTGTTTTCCGAAACGAACACCAGCGAATAGGCGCCTTCCAGTTGCAGCAGTGCTTCGCGCAGCGCCGCCTCGATTTGCTGTTCGCGCGAACGGGCGATCAGGTGAAGGATGACCTCGGTATCGGACGTGGCCTGGAAGATGGAGCCGGCCGCCTCCAAGTCGTTACGCAGTTCGTTGGCGTTCGTGATATTGCCGTTGTGCGCCACGGCGATCTTGCCCTTGTTGCACGCCACGGAGAACGGCTGCGCGTTCAGGACCGCCTTATCCCCGCTCGTGGAATAGCGCGTATGGCCGATGGCCATCGAACCGCGCATGTGCCCGATGCGTTCCGGCGTGAAGACATCGGCCACGTGGCCCATATTCTTGTAACAGGCCACGTTCCGCCCGTCGCTACAAGCGATACCGGCGCTCTCCTGGCCCCGGTGCTGCAGCGCATAGAGGCCGAGATACGTAAGATTCGCGGCCTCCGGATGCCCATAGACCGCGAAAACGCCACACTCATCATGGAACTTGTCAAACATGCGTAACCTGCCCAATGGCTTGCGGGAGAGCGTTCTCCCACGGTTCGAGCAGTTCTCGGGACGAAGCCCGGACGAGTTCTTCGCCCCGGTTCGCGATGGTCAATACGTCCTTTACGGTCTGGCCGATCCGCAGGAGAGGAACGCCATGGTTATCCGCGATGGCCTGCACCGCGCTCAGATCCTTCGCCGCCACAATCACGCGTGACGGGCCTTCGTGAAACAGAAGCAGTTCCGGACGGAGTCCGCTATCGAGATCGATATCCGCGCCAATGCCCGAGGGAATCGTGCATTCCGCCAGCGCGAACGCCAAGCCGCCGTCGCTCAAATCGTGCGCGCTCGACACTACTTTGGATGCCACCGCTTCCCGCACGGTTGCTTGCACGCGCTTCTCGAAATCCATATCGAGCGCGGGCGGCAGCCCCCAAAGCTGCCCGACAACCTCCTTGGCGTACTGCGTGGAGCCGAAGCGAACTTCGTCGGTTTCACCCAGACCTCCAATCAGGCCGACTTCGAGCCCAGCCTCCGTGAAGCCCATCGGCATCGGCAATCCGGTATCCATGAGGCCGACAATCCCAAGCACGGGCGTGGGGTAGATCGGCGTGCCCAGTGTCTCATTGTAGAGGCTCACGTTGCCGCCCGTGATCGGCGTCTCAAAGAAGGCGCAGGCCTCGGCGATCCCTTCGATCGCCTCCACAAGTTGGGCCATGATCTCCGGGCGCTCCGGATTCCCGAAATTCAGATTATTCGTGGCTCCAACCGGCAGGGCGCCCACGGTGGAAAGGTTACGGCAGCTCTCAGCCACCGCCAATTTGGCGCCTAATCGCGGATCGAGGTAGCAATAGCGTCCATTGCCGTCGAGCGACATCGCTACGCTCTTGCCCGCTTCCTTGATGCGCACGATGGCCGCATCGCTCCCCGGCCCCAGCACGGTATTGGTGCGGACCTGGAAATCGAATTGTTCGTAGATCCAGCGCTTCGAAGCCAGGTCGTGCGCTCCGCACAGTGCAATGAGATCCGCCGTCAAATTTTCGCTCCCGAAGGCGGGTGCTTCCATGGGCGCTTCCCGGTATGGCGCGGCATCGTGGGGCCGGTTATACACCGGGGCCTCATCGGCGAGAAAGCGATTGGGAAGGTCCGCCGCAATCTCCCCGTGGTTGCGCACCACCATCTGGCTGCCCTCGGTGACCATGCCCACAATGTGCGCGTCCAGCCCCCATTTGCGGAAGACGGAGAGCACTTCCTCTTCCCTGCCCTTTTCGGCCACCAGCAGCATGCGCTCCTGGCTTTCCGAGAGCATGATCTCGTAAGGCGTCATGTGCGGTTCGCGCTGGGGCACGTGCATCAGGTCAATCTCAATGCCCAAATGCCCCTTGCTGCCCATCTCGCAGGTGGAGCAAGTGAGGCCTGCCGCACCCATATCCTGCATCGCCACCACCGCGCCCGTGGCCAACGCTTCCAGGCAGGCTTCCAGCAGCAATTTCTCCATGAAAGGGTCGCCCACTTGCACGTTGGGCCGCTTATCCATCGAATCTTCGTCGAACTCCGCGGAAGCCATCGAAGCGCCCTGGATGCCATCCTTACCCGTCTTCGCCCCCACGTAGATCACGGGGTTCCCGATGCCGGTGGCGGATGCGAGGAAAATCTGGTCCTTGCGGACCACGCCGAGCGCGAAGACGTTCACCAGGGGGTTCCCGGAGTAAGCATCCTCGAACACGCACTCGCCGCCCACGGTAGGAACGCCGAAGCAGTTGCCGTAATGCGCGATCCCCGAAACCACTCCCTCCAGAATGCGGCGATTGCGCGCGCCGTCTTCCGGATGGTCAAGCGTGCCGAAGCGCAAGGAATTGAGCACCGCGATCGGCCGCGCGCCCATGGTGAAGATGTCGCGCAGAATGCCGCCGACGCCCGTGGCCGCGCCCTGGAAGGGCTCGATAAAACTCGGGTGATTGTGCGATTCGATCTTGAAGGCAATCGCCCAATCGCCCCCGATATCGATGACGCCGGCATTCTCGCCCGGGCCGTGCAAGACGAACTTGCCCTTTGTGGGGAGCTTCTTCAAATGGATTCGCGAACTCTTGTAGGAGCAATGTTCGCTCCACATCACGCTGAAGATCCCGAGTTCCGTAATGTTCGGCTCGCGGCCCAGCCGCTCGACAATCCGTTGATATTCGTCCGGCTTCAGATTGTGGGAAGCGACGATTTCGGGCGTGATGGTGGACATTAGGCGCTGAAACCTCACTGTCTATCAATGCTAAATTTTGGGTGCGCCACCGCTTTGCCGGCGCTGGAAGAGCTTCGCCTGTACCGGGGCGCGAATGGCTCCGGGTGCGGTTTGGAGTTCTCGTGGGGCATCGCGCTGGTTCTAGACGGCCGTCATCGTTCGTCCGGCATACGCGGAGACGATGGATCGTAAGATTGCCAGTCCGTCGGTGGAGCCCATCAGCGGATTGGTGGCGCGCTCCGGATGCGGCATCATCCCGAGCACATTGCGGCCCTCATTGAGGATCCCCGCGATATCGCGCATGGACCCGTTCGGGTTCTCCTGATAGCGGAAGACGACACGGTCTTCGCCTTCGAGAGCGTCCAGAGTCGAGTCGTCGGCAATGTAGCACCCTTCTCCATGGGCAATCGGCAAATGGAGCACATCTCCCTTCAGCAGGGCGTTCGTGAAGGGAGTCGCGCGCGTTTCCACACGGAGGGGTACGGTCTTACAAATGAAGCGCAACCCGCGGTTGCGCACCAAGGCTCCGGGCAACAGACCCGCCTCGACGAGAATCTGGAATCCATTGCAGACGCCCAGCACCGGGCCGCCCTCGGCCGCAAACTTCCGGATCGACCGCATCACGGGAGAAAATTTGGCGATGGCGCCCCCCCTCAGGTAATCGCCATAAGAGAAGCCTCCCGGCAGGAGGATGGCGTCCGCGCCGCGCAAAGTCTCATCCTGATGCCACAAAATTTCGGCCGGATGGCCCAGATCTTCAGTAATCGCGTGGAGCGCGTCATGGTCGCAATTACTGCCCGGAAAGACAACAACGCCGAATCGCATGGGAAGAACTCCAGTTTATCAGAGTG
>JADYZL010000461.1 GCA_020853155.1 Bryobacterales bacterium | reverse complement strand
GGCTTGCGGTTGACGGTGCATGGGGGAGAGTCCACCGGACCGCAATCCATCTGGGAGGCGCTCGAAGGCGGGGCGGAGCGGATCGGCCATGGCATTCGTGCGGTGGAAGACCCGGTGCTGCTGCGGCATCTGGCGGGGCGGCGGATTCCGCTGGAGATTTCCATTTCAAGCAACGTGCTGACGGGGGTGGTGGCGTCGTTCGAGGCGCATCCGCTGCGGCGCCTCTTTGATGCCGGCGTACCCGTGGTGTTGAATACCGACGATCCGGCGATGTTCCATACATCGCTGAACGGGGAGTTTCAGATCGCTCACCGGGCGTATGGATTTTGCGAGTCGGAATTGAAACGGATAGCGGAGAACAGCTTCACCTTCGCGTTCGACCGGGAGGCGGCCCGGGCGGCAAGAGCCGCGTGCTAATGGGAAGGGTTGCGTTCGTTCGCGGAGACGGGCGCATCCGTATCGCACGGGGCCGGGTGGTTCGCTTCAAGGCTCTTCACATGAAGTTCGAGCACCTGGAGCCGGCGCATCAAATCGTCGATGCGCTGCCCTTCGGGATCCGGCAAATCGCCATGGTCGAGGGTGGCGATCTTCTCGCCCATGCTCTTCACGACACGGCCCGGGATGCCCACCACGGTGCTGTCCGGCGGGACGTTCTTCACGACGACGGAACCCGCGCCCACTTTGACGCAATCGCCCAACGTGATATTACCGAGCACCTTGGCGCCCGCACCTACGACGACACCGTTGCCGAGCGTGGGATGGCGTTTTCCTCTCTCATTGCCGGTGCCGCCCAGGGTGACGCCCTGGTAGAGAAGCACATCGTCACCGATTTCCGTGGTTTCCCCCACGACGATTCCCATACCGTGATCAATAAACAGCCGGCGGCCGATGGTCGCGCCGGGGTGGATCTCAATGCCGGTGAGGAAGCGCGCGGTCTGGCTCACCATGCGGGCCAGCACGTATCGCCGCTTGAGGTAGAGCCAGTGGGAGAGCTTGTGAAAGAGGATCGCCTGCAGACCGGGGTAGCAGAAGAGGATCTCCAGGATGCTCTTGGCAGCCGGGTCTTCCAGCCGGATGGTCTCGATTTGTTCCCGGATGGTACGGAACATCGTCACTCTATTATCGGGGATGCGGCCAGGCACGCCAAAGGTTCATGTGCTGGATTGCATTCATGGGCGTTTCCGCGGGGAGATTTGGAAGCCAAACGGGCTGGGCTGCGCGCGGGTGGGGGAAATCCTTGAGACCGTGGGGGCTCAGTTCACCCAGCGGTCTTCGTCTTTATCCCGCTTCCGCATGTAGACCTGAAACTTCTTCTTCGCCTGGCGCAGCTTGTAGGCCTGATATTCCTCACGGAAGTATGGGACGAGTTGAAAGCGGCGTCTGCGGGCGGTGAGGTAAAGAAAGCCGAAGAGCATTCCGCTCAAATGGGTGACGTGGCTGACGCCATCGCCGGATTGAAACGACATCAGGAAAGCGATGGCGCCGATGATCATGACGAAGTATTTCGCCTGGATCGGGAACAGAAACATGAATAGGATCGTCCGATTCGGATAGAGCATGCCGAATGCGAGCAGCAACCCGAAGATGGCTCCAGACGCGCCGATAATCAGCACGTTCTTCTGGATGTCGAAGACGACGCGTATGACCAGGTCCATGACGCCGGCGCCGATTCCGCACAGGAGGTAATACTTTACGAAAAACCGCGTGCCCCAATCGCGTTCGAGATCCGAGCCAAACATCCACAGGGCCAGCATGTTGAACAGAATGTGGCCGATTCCCGTGGGGGAATGGATGAACATGTAAGTGGCGAACTGCCAGACGGTTCCATACTCCAACACCATCAGCGGGGAGAGTCCGAGCAGGCGGAACAGGCCCCCCGCGTGCAGCATCCCAGCAAAAAAATAGAGGAAGAAGATGGCCGTATTGGAAATGAGCAACCACTTCACAGCCGGGGGGACGGGGCCGCCCCCGAACGTGGAAATCATGCTGCGGCTGCGATATGCCATGAGTCTGCGGGGGGAACCTTCCCAGCATATCAAACGGATTTTCCACGGCCCTCAAAAGCACACCGTGAATGCGGGAGACATTGCGTGAGGAAGCATTCCGCGCCAAAAATTTACATACCGGGGTTGTGGCGGCGGCTCTGGGACCGTTTGCGCGGCCGGGAAGTGCGCGTGTTCGAATCGCTCGATGCCTTGCCGATTCTGGTGGTGCGGCATCCTCGCACGCGGCGTGGCGCGGAGGCGGCGGAGAGTCTGCGGACGGCGTGGATGCAATTGCTCACGGTGATGGAGCCGGATCCGCTCGAGGTCTATCGGGATGTGTTGAACGCCCTGCCGGCGATGGTGGTGGTCCGTTTTGAGGAACGGAACGCCGGTGGCGTGCTGGGGCATGCCTGCCCGCGCGGCCTGGAATCCGCCGCGACGAAACGATTGCAGGCGGAGACCGGTCTGGCGGTGGGCGAAATGGACCTCGCCTATGAACTGATTGCCGAATGGCAGCCACGTCCGCTGGCGAGCCTCGCTTCGGGCGCGAAGGCGATGGATGACGGAGAGTTGCGCTATCGGGTATCCCTGTTGGCGGTGCTCTTTCACGAACTAGAGCATCTTGCGTTTCCCGAGCGGGAAGAGCGGCAGGTGCGGCGGCGGAGCGATGCGTTTTACGAAGCGGCTCTCGAGGCCGGGGCGCGTGGCGTGGGAAGCCACTACGGCCTCAATGCGTAAGAGCGGGGGGTTAGGAATGCAGGGTCGTATCGCCGTAGCGGTTCAAGACGAGGGACGTGGCTTGCAACAGGACGGATGCGAGCAGCCAGGTTTGCCAGCGTGAAAAGACGCCGTGCTGGATTCCGAAAGCTCCGGAGTAGCCGAGATCCGCGGCGAGACTCCACAGGCTGAGCACGAAGGTGACCAGTGCGGCGGGCGATAGCAGGGCCGCTGCGGCCAGGGCAATTCCGCGCCGCGGCAACGCCTTGAGGCTGGGAGGATCCTTGGGTCTCGGCGTGGGCCCCAGACGTAGACGAATTCGAACGATCATGGGCCTCAAAGAACTCCCAGTCTAACAACAACTGCGATACAGTGTGAGGTGAAATCCCCGCTCCCGTCCGCGTTGTTGGAGGCGCTTTTCGCCTCTTCCGCGGGCCTGGCAGGAGCCTATCGGAACAGAGGTTACCCCAACAATGGCAAGAATTAAGACAGCAATTATCGGCACCGGTTTCATGGGCGCGGTGCATGCGGAAGGCATTCGCCGTCTGGGCAATGTGGATATCGCGTGCATCGCTGGATTGACCGACGAACTGGCATCCGGATTCGCCAAACAAATTGGCGTGGAGAAATCGACGTCGGACTATAAGGCGGTTCTCGCGGATCCATCGATCCAGGCGGTTCACGTTTGCACGCCCAATGCGCTGCACTACCCGATTTCGAAAGAGGCGATGGAAGCGGGCAAGGCCGTCCTGTGCGAGAAGCCGCTGGCGCTCGACGTAACCCAGGCGCAGGATCTTGTCGATACCGCCGCGAAGACAGGCTCCGTGAACTGCCTGAACCACAACCTGCGCTACTACCCGCTGCCGCAGCAGATCCGGGAGATGATCGCCGCCGGCGAACTCGGCGACATTCTCAATGTGCAGGGCACATACGCGCAGGATTGGCTGCTCTACGACACGGATTACAACTGGCGCATCGAGCGCAAGGATAACGGCGCGCTCCGGGCCGTGGGCGATATCGGGTCGCACTGGATGGATATGATCCAGCACGTTACGGGCCTGAAGATTACGGCGCTGTGCGCCGATTTGGCTACTTTCCACAAGACACGCAAGAAGCCGAAGATGGCGATCGATGCCTTCGCCGGGAAGACGTTCACGCCGGACGACTACGACGAAGTGCCGATCGATACGGAGGATTACGGCGCGGTGCTGCTGCACCTGGGCGACCGCGCTCGCGGCGCCTTTACCGTCACGCAGTTGGCGGCGGGCTGCAAGAATCGCTTCCAGATCGAGATTTTTGGTACGAAGCGGGGCGTGATCTGGAACCAGGAACGGCCGAATGAGTTGTGGATCGGCGAACGGAATGAAGCGAACCGGCTGCTGCTGAAGGATCCGTCGCTGCTTGGGCCGAAGGCTCGCACCTATGCGTCCCTTCCCGGTGGGCACGTCGAAGGCTACGCCGACACGCACAAGAACGTTTACCGCGCTTTCTATCGCAAGGTGGCGGACGCCTCCGTCGCCGTCGAGTATCCGACCTTTAATGATGGGCTTCTCGGCATGAAACTGCTCGAAAAGATCATCGAGAGCGACAAGAAACGCTGCTGGGTGGATACGGGACTGTAGCTCCGCTTCGATTTCCACCGTGATTCATCGATCTGCCGTGAGCCATCGGCTTGGCGAGCGTAGATTGTGCGAAGGGCTCCTCTCCGATTTTTCGGCGGCAGGAGCCCTTCGATTTGTTTGGATCTACTTGGTTGGATACGGAAGGCTCCACCTGTCCGCGAAGGAGATTCGATTGGCCGGAAGCGCGTCTATGTTACGAATAATTCGCGACGAGAAACAAATGTTGCAGATGTGACAAGAATTCGTGGAAATATATTCCCTTTAGAATCATTGCGGTAGCGAAGTAGGTTGGTCTTGTGGCTACAAAAACGGTGCAATTTTCAAGAAAGCGCCGTCTCTGGAGTTGCCAAGGGGGGTGGGATGTGTCATTCTAATCAGTGCGCCACCGGGAACTTGGAGAAAGGGAACGGGGGCGAGGGAGCCGGGGGTTGAGAGTCCTTACGGGGGCGGGCCTTCGGCGGATGGATCCCTGAGTTGCCGCTCGGGAGC
>JADYZL010000460.1 GCA_020853155.1 Bryobacterales bacterium | reverse complement strand
GAAAGCACGGAGGTTACGTGCGGAATTTTAAGTGGGAAAGTAGCTACTTCCCGGCGCGAACTTCAGCGTCCCAGTCCAGCGGGTTCAATGAGCTGGCGGCGCCTGCTTGCAAGAACGTACAACACTTCGACTCCCTTCGGCTTAGCCTCGCGCAATCCGGCGCGCTGAAACGGGAGCCGAACGGCACAGGAAGCCGTCACTGGCCGCGCCGGCAACTCCCAACGGGCCAAAACATTTGTTCTAAGAAATGTATTGACATTTCTATCGTCCGTAATGACCATCTAAATGGATGCTACGCACGGGCAAACTGGGGATGGGGCCATCATGGATCGTCGCGGCGAGAGCCGGTTTCGGCACTAGTGACTGACCTCAAACAGCGAGGATTGTTGCAGGATACACTGATTGTGTGGGGAGGCGAATTCGGACGCACTCCGATGAGGGAGAACCGCGGCGGATCGTATGGTCCGTGGGTGGGGCGGGATCATCATCCGTGTGCGTTCACGATGTGGATGGCTGGGGACGGCGTCAAGGCCGTCGTTAACAATGGGGAAACAGATGAAATTGGTTACTACGTGGGACGGAATAGAGTGAACGCGCGGGATCTACAGGCGACAATCCCGCACATGCTCGGTCTTATTCCCTACCGGTTGAGTTTCGCATATCAGGGTCTTAACCAGCGCCCGATCGGCCCGGCGGACGAGGGCAGAATGCTAAAGGACATTCAGGCTTGATGCTGACGCGTGAAGGTTGCGCCATCCGGCAGCAGCGCCTGCTGACTGTCATGGAGCAAAACCAATGGGACCTGTTCCTGACCGCCGACCCGCGGACAACGTATTACCTTACGGGTTCGCTGGCTCCGGCGGACGCTCCGGTTGCATTTCTACTTTGGGCAGAGGGGCGGAGTCTGCTCGTCACGCCGGGAGCGAAGGAAGGACTAGCGGACAGGATTTTGCCGCTGGAGATGTATTCCATTGAACGCGTGGTGGATTATCCGGAGCGCGACCTGGCAAGAATGCTACGGCAATTCCTTACCGGGAAGCGGCTTGCGGTAGAACGCCGCGTGGTTACGGGAATGATGGAGCAGGCGCTGCCGATCAGCGCGAGGGTAGAGGATGCCACGGATGCGATTCTTCGACTCCGGAAGAAGAAGGAACCGGATGAGGTGGCGGAAATCCAGCGGGCTCTCGATCTATGCAAGGTAGCCTATGCTGCCGCGCGAAAGACGATTGCGCCGGGTTTGAGAGAGGCGGATGTGTACGCGGCAATGTACGAAGCCGTGGTGAAACGAGCCGGCACGGCAGTAACGTTTCCCGGGGATTTCGCTTGCGGGGAACGGTGCATCAGTGGAGGCGGTCCGCCCACGGAGCGTGTGATTCTTCCCGGCGACTTGTACATCCTGGATTTATTTCCGGCGCCAGCGTTTTACTCCGCGGACACGTGCCGGACGTTTGCGGCCGGGGCGCCAAGCGATGTCCAGCAGCGGGCCTGGGAAGTGGTTGTGGAGGCAGTGAAGATTGCAGAGGCTGCGATACGCCCTGGGGTGGGAGCGAGGGATGTTTACCGGCTCGTGAAGGATTATCTGGACAGCCAACCGGTAACGGAGAAGAGCTTCCGGCATCACCTGGGGCACGGGATCGGGCATCGAGGCCACGAATCGCCGCGGATTATTCCGGGATCCGCTGATGTCTTCGAGGCTGGGGATGTTTTCACGCTGGAGCCAGGGGTGTATTCGCAAGCGCTTCATGGCGGGATACGGCTGGAAGACAATTATCTGGTGACGGAAACGGGAATCCGAAATCTGTTTGATTATCCGCGGGAGTTGTAATAGATCTGGGTTATTTGGTTTTCGTGGTGAATTTTGCGAGATAGTTCGTGTGGAAATCACCTGCTACAAACTGTGGGTCATGGAGAATTTTCTGATGAAGAGGAATGGTGGTGTGGATGCCTTCGACCACGAAAGTGTCCAGGGCGCGGCGCATGCGGGCAATGGCTTCGTTGCGGTCGCGTCCGTAGGTGATGAGTTTCGCGATCATGGAGTCGTAGTACGGCGGGATGACCCCATCGGTATAAGCCGCCGTGTCCACACGGACTCCGATGCTCCCTGGGATGTTCAGAGCGGTGATGCGTCCTGGCGAGGGTGCAAAGGTATCGGGATTCTCCGCATTGATCCGGCACTCGATGGCATGACCTTGTAGATTGACAGGGGCGCCCAACACCTCGGGCAGAGGCATTCCGGCAGAAATCAGAATCTGGCTTTTGACAAGATCGACGCCGGCCACAAATTCGGTGACGGGATGCTCAACCTGAATCCGCGCGTTTACCTCGATGAAGTACAACTTCCCTTCCCTATCCATGAGGAACTCAACGGTTCCGGCATTCGTATAACCTACATCGCGCATGGCCTTGGCCAACCCCGTGCTAATGGTCTTGCGGAGTTCGGCGGAAATGCTGGGCGAGGGAGCCTCTTCCAGGACTTTCTGATGGCGTCGTTGCAGAGAACATTCCCGTTCGCCGAGGATCTCGACATTGCCATGGAGATCGGCGAGGACCTGAAACTCGATGTGCCTTGGATTTTCGACGAGTTTCTCCATGTAGAGATCGCCGCAGGAAAAGG
>JADYZL010000459.1 GCA_020853155.1 Bryobacterales bacterium | reverse complement strand
TTTCTTAGTTGCCATTACGATTCTCCCAATCAACAGATTTCGCCATCCTGCGACGGCAGTGTGTTTCCTACATTTTTCGTCAAATTTGTTTTTTGCGCAATACCTTATCTGCATTTTTGTGCTATCGAACCACTCATAGTTGCATTTTGCATGAGAGAAAGTTCCACATAGAGCCACTTATGTCTTGAGGAGGTATCGTACGCGCGATGCCGCTATTCCATACTCAGAGCGCCGCCGTCTACGGGATCGATGCCCATTTGATCGATGTCGAAGTCGATGCCTATAACGGAGACCCTGGGATTTTCATCACGGTGGGCATGCCCGATACCGCCGTCAAGGAGAGCCGTGAGCGTATCAAGGCGGCGATCGTGAACTCGGGTCTCGGATACCTGTCAAGCAGCATCACCATCAATCTCGCGCCCGCCGATGTGAAGAAAGAAGGCGCGGGTTTCGACCTTCCGATGGCGATGGGCATTCTGGGCGCGATGGGCACGGTGACGAATGGGAAGAGTCTTCTGCTCGCGGGCGAACTCGCTCTGGACGGCATGCTGCGGCCCGTTCGCGGCGCACTGCCGATGGCCATTCTCGCGCGGGATCGCGGCATCGAAACCGTGCTGCTTCCCTTGGAGAACGCAAGCGAGGCTTCCGTCGTGGATGGCATCCGCGTGTTTGGCTTGAAGCACCTTTCCGAAGTCGTGGCGTTCTTTCATAACCCCGCCCGCTTCACGCCCGTCACGCCCCTGCTGCCGGACCTTTCGAAGCATGCCGGCATGGAACCGGATTTCAGCGATGTGCGCGGGCAGACGATGGCCAAGCGCGCGCTCGAAGTGGCGGCGGCGGGCGGCCACAACGTGCTGATGATCGGCCCTCCGGGTTCGGGAAAGACCATGCTCGCGAAGCGCTTCCCCGGCATCCTGCCGCCGATCACGTTCCCCGAAGCGCTCGAGACCACCAAGATCTACAGCATCTCCGGCAGGCTTGGAAGAGAGAACGCTTTCATCACGCAGAGACCCTTCCGCGCACCGCACCATACCATCTCCGACGCAGGCCTCATTGGCGGAGGCATCGGCGTTCCCAAGCCGGGCGAGGTGAGCTTCGCGCACAACGGCGTGCTCTTCCTCGACGAACTGCCGGAGTTCCCTCGCAGCGTGCTCGAACTGCTGCGCCAGCCCCTCGAAGACGGAGAGGTAATCCTCGCGCGTTCCCAGTTGACACTGCACTTTCCTTCGCGCTTCTCCCTGATCGCCGCGATGAACCCCTGCCCTTGCGGCTTCTACGGGGACGATCAGCGCGAGTGCCGCTGCACCGGCGCGATCATCCAGCGCTATCTGGGGAGAGTGAGCGGCCCGCTGCTCGACCGCATCGATATCCACGTGAGCGTGCCCACCGTGCCTTACCGGGAACTGCGCGGCCGCGAAAACGCAGAGGGCTCCGCGGTCATGCGGGAGCGTGTGGTGGCGGCACGGGCCCTTCAGACGCGGCGCGGCTTCGTGAACGCGGCCATCCCCGCGAGGACGCTGCGGAA
The DNA here is from genome assembly GCA_020853155.1 of Bryobacterales bacterium. GTDB lineage: Bacteria > Acidobacteriota > Terriglobia > Bryobacterales > Bryobacteraceae > JACTMJ01. The sequence continues at coordinate 1,324 of JADYZL010000459.1, read as the reverse complement.
GTTCTGCGAACTCGACGAAGCCGGGGAGCGCTCGCTCGAAGTTGCCATGCGCAAGCTCGGCCTATCCGCGCGCGCCCACGACCGGCTGCTGAAAGTGGCGCGCACCATCGCGGATCTCGACGCGAGCGAATTCGTCAAAGGGAAGCACATCGCGGAGGCCGTGCAGTACCGCAGCCTTGACCGCAAATACTGGGCTTGAAGCGGCCCGCTCAAACCCGAATGAACCACTGCTTCCGGTAGAGGACCCATGCCAAGGCATAGGCGATCAACACCATCAGCACCGAATAGACGAGAGAGACGTTGTAGGGGCTCAGCATTGGGCCCAGAATGTAGCTATCCAGAAAGCGCTGCGGCGAAATCCATTCGCCCGCAATGGGAACCAGTCTGAAATCGATCGCGGCGTCTTCGAGCAGGCTCGCGAAGAAGTAGATGGCGATGGAGTTCATCCCAAAGATCACGGCCGGCTTCGCCCATTGCTTGTAACCCTGCACGTCCATCAGCCAATAAAAGCAGGCGAAGACGGATGTCGAAACTCCCGCCATCAACACCGCGAAACTCACGGTCCAAATCTTCTTGTTGATGGGCATGAGATGGTCTAGAAATAGCCCCAGCGCGAAGAAGGCTACGCCCGCAAGAAAGAGCCAGCCCGTCTTCGTCTCGCGCGTATCCCCCTCGCGCCGCAGGAAGCAGCCTGCCAGTACTCCGAACAGCATCGTGGAAACCGAGGGAATCGTGGAGAGAATGCCCTCGGGATCGAACTCGTTCGCCTTCGACCACATGTGGTTCTGCAGAAACAGGCGGTCCACATACCCCGCGAAGTTACCCAGCGGGCTCAGCACGCCGAGGCCGTAGCCGGGCACGGGGATGAGCGTCAGCATCAGCCAATACGCAATCAGACAGCCAATCGCCCAGTAGAGCACCGTGCGCCAGGAGCCATAGAGGAAGATGACGGCGCAGATGAAGTAGCAAACGGCGATGCGCTGCAGCACACCGGGGATGCGCATATGGGGAAAGTCAAAATCGGGAAACAGATAAAGGAACAGCCCTAGCGCGAAGATGATGGCCGCGCGTTGCGCCGAGTGTAGCAGGATGGCGCCCCGGCTATCCCCCTTCCCAATCCGCTTAGCGAAAGAGAACGTCATCGCCACGCCGACGATCCAGAGGAACGAAGGCATGATGCAATCCGTGAACGTCCATCCATGCCACTCCACGTGCCGAAGCGGCTCATAGGCGCTCTTGAAGCTGCCGGCGTTGTTCACCAGAATCATCGCGGCGATGGTGGCTCCGCGAAACGCATCGAGGGAAACCAGGCGTTCCGATGTCT
>JADYZL010000458.1 GCA_020853155.1 Bryobacterales bacterium | reverse complement strand
ATTTCCCCTTTGTTCAGACTAAGCTCTTTCCTTATCAGCGGCTTGGCGGCATGCGCGATGACCGTTTTCGCGCAGGATGCGCCGCCCCCCTCCGCCGCGGCGCAAGCCCCCGCCGCAACCGCGGCCGCGGCCAACGCGGCTCCCAATCCTGCGGACGCAGTGGCTCCCGATGCCGAAGTGCTTCGCGTGGGCGAACAAAGCTTTACGCGCCAACAATTTGAGAACCTGATTCTCGCGCTTCCACCGCAGTTGCAGGCGGCGGCCCGAGGCCCGCAGAAGCGGGAGTTCGCTCGTCAGATCGCCGAACTCTTCGCTGTGGCGGGGGAAGCCGAAAAGCGGAAGCTCGATGCCCAGCCGGAGATGCAGATGCGGCTAAAGTACCAGCGGGACAACGTGCTCGCCGGGTTCCTCTATCAGCAGATGGTGCAGGAAGCACAGGTAGATCCGGCCCAGGTGGAGAAGTTTTACAGCGAGAACAAGGATTCGTTCGAGGAAGTGACGGCCCGTCACATTCTGGTTCGGTTTAAGGGTTCGCAGGTGCCTGCCCGCAAGGATGCGCCGGAACTCAGCGAAGAAGAAGCGCTCGCCAAGGCAACGAAACTCAAGGCCCGTCTCGCCGCCGGGGAGAAGTTCGAAGAGCTTGCGAAGACCGAATCCGACGATACCGGCTCCGGCCAGGGCGGCGGAAGCCTGGGTACTTTCGGCAAGGGTCAAATGATCCCCGAGTTTGAGAATGTCGCGTTCACGCAGGCCATCGGCCAGGTGAGCGATCCCGTGAAGACCGCCTTCGGCTACCACCTGATTCTGGTGGAAGACCGCAAGTCGAAGACACTCGCCGAAGTGAAGGACGAGATCGCGGAGCAACTGAAACCCACCGTCGCGCGGGAGCAACTCAAGGCGCTCACCGACGCGAAGGGCGTCACGCTGAACGACACGTATTTCGCCGCGGCTCCGGCCGCGGAAGGCCCCGCGCCCGCGGGTCCCGCCGGAGAGTAGAGAAACTGGAGCGCATCCCGCCACGCTGCTTGCCACGCGGGATGCGCCCCTCTTTTCGTGCAGCCTGCCCGATTTTCGCAGCCGCACCACTCTCGTCCTGGTGACGGGAACGGCGCGGCAAGTCTTTGCCACCGGCGAGATCCCGTCACCTCACTCCCTCCCAAAACGCTTCTGTTTTCAGTCCGTTCCGGCTGGCATGCGAACTGCATGGTCCTTCGCGCATGATAGACCGCGTTGCACAATCGCTCGAAGTTTACCTTGATCTCCTCGCTACCCGGCAGAAGCTGGTGGCATCCAACATCGCCAACCTCGATACTCCGGGCTACCGGACGCGAGACGTCAATTTTCAGGACGAACTCGCGTCGGCACTCTCGCAAACGAGGGCCGGCCAAGCGGCAGGGCGCCGTTCCACGTCGCCCGCCGTCACGGAGGTGGAAGGCCTCGCGTTGAACAACGACGGCAACAACGTGAATCTGGACCGGGAAGCGCGGATGCTGGCCGACAACGCCATGCGCTTCGAACTGGGGTCTGCGCTGCTGGCCAGCCGCTACCGTACGATTCGCCTCGCGATCAAGGAAGGGAACTCCTGATGAGTCTGATGAACACACTTTCGATTAGCGCTTCGGGCCTCGACGCGCAGCGTGCCCGCCTGCAGGCGCTTGCCGAAAATCTTGCGAACGCGGAAACCACCCGCACGCCGGGCGGCGGCCCGTATCTGCGCAAGGATGTCGTATTTGAATCGACCGCGCTGCCCGCGAGCTCCTTCCAGGATGTGTTCGCTTCCGCGATGGATGGCGCTCAGATGGGAGTGGCGGTGCGCGAGGTGAGGGAAGATCCGCAAGCGGTGGAGATGCGCTATCAACCGGGCCATCCCGACGCGGACGCCAAGGGCTATGTTGCCTACCCCAGTATTCAGCCGGCGGAAGAGATGGTGAACCTGCAAGGCGCGGCCCGGGCCTACGAAGCGAACATCGCCGTGATGTCGGCCACCAAGGACATGGTGCGCCGGTCGCTCGAACTCTTCCGCGCCTGATCGGGTTTACCCGCCGGGAAAGAGGCGTGCGGGCGGACGATGGTTTGCGCCCGGCTGCGTCGAAGTCATTGGCTCTAAAGGAGAACGCATTGTGATGATCCCCTCGATTCCGAATATCGCTTCCGGTCTCTTCGGGCTGGGAGCGCTGACGCCATCGCGCCAGGGCGCCAAGGCATCCATGGGCGAGATTTCCAATGGCGCTGCTCCCGCCGCCTCCTTCGCCGGTGAACTCGCCGGGGCGATGGCGCGCGTGGAAAGCAGCGCGAAGGCCTCGGGCGAGCTGCGGAATCAGCTCCTGCGCGGAGAGAACGTCGAATTACATACGGTTGCCATTCAGGCGCAGGAAGCACAAGTCTCGTTTGAACTGCTGCTGCAGGTTAGGAACAAGCTCATTCAGGGTTACCAGGAGATTATGCGAATGCAGATCTAAATTCCCGCGATATGCCTCAAGTTTCGCCGGTGGTCCGCCGATAAACGCCTGAATGCCGGGAAGCAGCCAAGCCTCGGGGAGCGAACCCCGCCATGGAGCCATAGGGCCGGGGAGCCAGATCGGGAACCCGGCCGGGCGAGCAGGCAGCCCGCGGCGCGAGGCAGGCCGCCCGTGTCGAAGGCTGGGCAGCCGCGACGTCCCGAGGGGCGCCTGCGAGGCGGCGCGGTTCCGCGATGAGGCTCCGGGATGGCGGCTTAGCGGTGGAGGAGTTCTGACGGCGAGATGACGCAATTGATCCAGCTCTTTACCAACCTTAGCTTGCGTCAGCGGGTTGTCATCGGCGCTGCCGTGGTGGCGCTGGTCGGGGGAATCTATGCGTTTGTGGCTTGGCAGACCGAACGGGACTTTCAGCCGCTGTTCGAGAATCTGAACCCGGAAGAAGCCGGGCAGATCGTGACGCGCCTCAAAGAGGCCGGCATCCCCGTGCGGCTGAACGATGCGGGGACGCGCATCTCGGTGCCTTCCGCGCAGGTGGCGGAGCAGCGCCTAAGCCTGGCGGCGCAGGGCCTTCCGCAAACCGGTCGCATCGGCTTCGAGATCTTCGATCAAACGAATTTCGGCGCCACGGATTTCACGGAACATATCAACTACAAGCGGGCGATCGAAGGGGAACTGGAGCGCAGCCTGCGCACGATTCAAGCCATCGAACAGGCGCGGGTACACGTCACGTTCGCCAAGAACTCCGTCTTTCTGGAGAACCAGGAGCCGGCCAAGGGCAGCGTCATGGTGAAGCTGCGCCCCGGCGCGACGATGGATCCGAGACAGTCGGCAGCCATCGCGCATCTGGTGGCGAGCGCGGTGGAGGGTCTGCGGCCGGAACAGGTCTCGATCATCGACATGCGCGGCAATCTCCTTAGCCGTCCCAAGCAGGCAGGAATGGACGACGCCCAGGAGCCGCCCGAGGCGATCCTGCAATACCGCCACAAGGTAGAGGCGGATCTCGAATCCAAATTGAGCTTGACGCTCGACCCGTTGCTAGGGCCGGGCCGCTACCGCGCCAGCGTGTCGGCGGATCTCGACATGACGAGCGGGAATGAGAGCGCGGAGACTTTCGACCCCGAGAACTCCGTGATGACGAGCACCCAGAAGCAGGAGGACGTCGCCAACGGCACGCGCAGCGGCGGCGTTCCCGGGACGGCGTCCAACCTGCCTAGGAGCGGCGCCGCCGCGCGCCCGGCTTCGTCGGGAGTGGTGCGCCGGAGTGAATCCGTGAACTTCCAAACCAGCCGCACGGTGCGCCATACGGTGGTTCCGCGAGGGGTGCTGAAACGGGTTTCCGTGGCCGTTCTCGTAGATCATAAACTGCGCTGGGAGGGGGCGGGAAAGGATGCCAAACGCATCCTCGAAGCGCCCAGCCAGCAAACCGTGGATAGCATTCGGGAACTCGTAACCGGGGCCCTGGGCTTGCAGGAGGAGCGCGGCGATCAGCTCGTGGTGGAAGCCCTCCCGTTTGACGCGACGATCTCCGAGCCGCCGCCCCCGGGCGTAGCGCCCGCTCCCGGCTCGACGACCGGTTTCCCGCTGCCGGACTGGCTTTCCTTCCTCCCCCAGGCAGTTCCCCTGTGGGTATGGGGCGCCGCGGGTGGAGGTGTGCTTCTGCTCCTGCTTGGTACGGGGATCCTGATGCGCCGGCGGCGGGGGAAGATCCGCAAGGTGACCGCGATGTCGTCCGCACCCGCGCTGGGCGCGCCCGGAGTGGCGCAAACGTTGCCCCGCGCCGGCGCGGAAGCGGCGCTCCCCGAAGGATTCGACACGGGCAGTGGCAACTTGGAGGCCCTGATCCACGAACAGCAGGAGAGACTGAAGGTGAAAGAGAATGCGGCCCTGGCATCGCTCAAAGGAGTGAAGCCAAGGAGTGACGCCGATGTCCTCACCGGCCATTTGATTGACACGGTACAGAAGGATCCCGCCGGCGCGGCGCAGATCCTCCGTAGTTGGTTGACGGAGGATCGCCGATGAGCGCCGGCTCCGATGCCGCCACGGCTCTGGCGGTGCTGCCTGCGCCCGATGCCACTGCCAAGAAGCGCAGCACCGATAAGTTCAGCGGCGCACGCAAGGCCGCCATGCTTCTGGTGATTCTGGGCGAGAAGGCCGGAGCGGAACTGGTGCGGCATTTGAGCGAAGACGAGGTTCAGAGCATCTCGAAGGAAATCGCCCGTTCCTCGACCATCACCGCGCAGAACGCCGAGGACATCCTAGAAGAGTTCTACCAGATGACGGTCGCCCGTGAGTACGTGGTGAAGGGCGGCATGGACTACGCGCGGAAGATGCTGGTGAATGCCTTCGGCAACGAACCGGCCCGGCGCATTCTCGACCGCCTCGTCCAGACGATCGGCGAAGATGCAGCCACGTTCGACCCTTTGCAGAAGGCCGACCCGCAGCAGCTTGCCAAGTTCATTCAGAACGAGCACCCACAGACGATCGCGCTGATCCTGTCGCACTTGAATACGACGCAGGCGGCGGCGCTGCTTACCTCACTCCCGCCGGAGTGCCACGCCGATATCGCCACCCGCATGGCGAATCTCGACCGCATTTCTCCCGAAATCGTTTCCCGTATCGCCGCGATCATCGGCCAGAGAATCCAGGAACTTGGGGAGTATAGCCGGGAATCCTACGGTGGCATTCAGGCAGTCGCCGAACTCTTCAACCGGTTGGACGCCAACTCCACCAAGGAGATTCTCGACCAGATCGAGAGCAACGACGAAGTGCTCAGCAAGAGTATCCGCCACTTGATGTTCGTCTTTGAAGACATCATCAAGCTCGACGCGAATGCGATCCGCGAGATTCTCGCGCGGGTGGATCGCAAGCTGCTTACCGTCGCACTCAAAGGCACAAGTGAAGTGCTGCGCCAGCACTTCATCAAAGTGATGTCGGGTCGCGCCGCCGACATGCTGCGCGAGGACATGGATGCGTTGGGGCCGGTGAAGATCCGCGACGTCGATGAGGCGCAGCAACAGATCATCGGCGTGGTGCGCCAGTTGGAGAACGAGGGCGCGATCAACCTGGGCGGCGGTGGAGAAGAGTATGTCAGCTAAGCTGCTCCCCGCCGGAGTTCTTCGGGAAACGGCGCAACAGGGCGATGCCACCGGGTGGATGGCGCTGGCCGGAGCGGCGGAGGGCGCCGGAGCGATGCGCGCAACCGCGCCGGAGCGCACTGGCACGCGTGAGACGCGCAGCGCCTTTGAAGAAGAGTTGGCCGCCGTGCAGAACGAACTGCGGCGGGTGCGGGCTGAGGCGGAATCGGGCGCCGGCGCCTCGTATCAATCTGGCTTCGATGCCGGCTTCCGGAAGGGCCTTGCGCAAAACCAGGGAGAAGTGGATGCCTTCCGGGCGCAGATTGCGGCGACCCTGCATGGCGCGGAGACCGCCCGGCGAGAGTTGCTCGAACAGGCGGATGCCGACCTCGCCAAGCTCTCCATCGCGATCGCCGAAAAGATATTGAACCGCCAGATCCAGATCGATCCAGAGGCGCTCCAGGGTCTCACCCGGTCCGCGCTAGAACGACTCTCGGGCAAGACGGTCCAGTGCGTGCGCATTCACCCGGCGGATCGTGCTGCCGTAGAGGAAGCGCTGGCTTCGCATTCCACGAAACGCGCCATTCGCGTGGAGCCCGATGCATCGCTATCGAGAGGAGCATTGCTTTTCGATACGGATTACGGAACGCTCGATGCGTCCATCGCCACCCAACTCGAAGAGATCGAGAGCGGGTTAGTGGACCGCCTTCGAAGGAGTGCGCCATGACACGCTCCCGGCTATTCGAAGCGAGCGCGGGGCGGCAGTTCCTCGCTGGCCGGGAGTTCAGCCGTTGGACCGGCGCCGTCACCCAGGCGGTGGGTTTGCTGATCGAATCCATCGGCCCCATGGCCGCGCTTGGCGATTTCTGCGAGGTGGAAACCGCCCACGGCCGCCGGATTCGCGTGCAAGTGGTCGGCTTCCGGGATCAGCGGGTCCTTTCGATCCCCCTTGAGGAGACGGATGGCATTCACTTGGGCGATACGGTGGTCGCCCGGCCGGAAGCGGCTCGTGTCGAGGTCGGTCCTCACCTGCTCGGTCGAGTCCTCGATGGCTTCGGTAACTTCCTGGACGTTCCCGGCGTGGGCGATGCTGCCATTGCTCCACCCGAAGCCCTGCGAATGGCTCCGCGCCAGCTCTACGATCTCTACCGGCAACCGGCCAATCCGCTCGACCGCGAGAACATCCGCAAGCCACTGGCCACCGGCATCCGGGTGATCGATGGATTGCTCCCTTGCGGCCAGGGCCAGCGCATCGGAATCTTCGGCGGCTCGGGCGTCGGCAAGAGTACGCTGTTGGGGGCGATGGCCCGGCACAACGCCGCCGATGTCTCCGTCATCGCGCTGATCGGCGAGCGAAACCGGGAAGTCCGCGAATTCATTGAGAACGATCTCGGCCCCGACGGCTTGCGGCGTTCCGTCGTCGTGGTGGCGACTTCCGACCGGCCCGCGCCGCTTCGCGTGCGCGCCTGCTTCGTTGCCATGGCCGTGGCGGAGTATTTTCGTGACCAGGGCGCGAACGTCCTGATGGTGATGGATTCCGTTACCCGCCTTGCGATGGCGCAGCGCGAGATTGGCCTTGCGGCCGGTGAACCGCCCAGCCAAAAGGGCTATACCCCCTCCGTGTTCAATCTGCTCCCCAAGGTCTTCGAACGCGCCGGCAATTTTCCTCGCGGCTCGATTACCGGCTTCTTCACGGTGCTCGTGGAGGGCGACGACTTCAATGAGCCGATCTGCGACGCGGTGCGCGCCATCCTGGACGGCCACGTGGTGCTCTCGCGTGATCTTGGTTCGGCCGGTCATTACCCCGCCATCGATGTGCTCCGCTCGGTGAGCCGCCTCTCCTCCCAAATCAGCGACCGTCAACAACTCCAGCACGCCCGCTCCCTGCGCGAGTCCCTCGCCCGGTACGAACAGGCGCAGGACCTAATCAACCTCGGCGCTTACAGCAAAGGCGCCAATCCAAAGCTCGATACCGTTCTGGCGGTAAAGCCGGAGATCGAGCGCTTCCTGCGCCAGGAGCCGGATGTGGCATCCCCGCGCGAAGAGACGCTCAACGGGCTCGGGCGGCTTGCCTCAATGCTCGAGAAAGGCTAGCCGATGAAGTCGTTTCAATTTCCTCTCGAAAAGGTGCTGGCCTTTCGCAAGCGGCAATGGGAGGCGGAGGCTGCGATGCTCGAATCGCTGATCGCCAATCGGGCTCACCTCGAAGCGGAACGCCGCCGAATTCAGGAAGCGATGGATGAGGCGGCAAGGCAACTCGCGAGTTCGGTTTCCGTTTCGAGCGCCATCCTGGCCGAATTCCGGATGGCCCAAGCCGGTTCCCGCGAGGCCGTCCGTGAGATCGGGATCCGCCTCACGAGCGTCCATGTGAAGATCACGGAACAGCAGCGCGTGTTTCTAGAGGCCCGGCGCAACTACGAACTCGTGCTGCGGCTGCGCGAAAAGCGCTATGCCGAATGGCAAAGCGAGGTCCAGCGCCAGGAAGAGGCCGATGCCACGGAGAGCTTCCTGGGGCGCTTCACCCAGCGGCGGCTTGCCCTCAATTCCCGGATGCCTGCCCCGGCGCAACCACGCGACGGGACTCCGCTTCGGTCCGCAGAACCCGCAAATGCGCGCTCAGCCGTTCGATCGCCGATGCCGCCAGATCCAGATGCTCTCGCGCCAGTTCCGGCTGCCCTTGCTCCAGGGATTCCCGGATGCCCGGCAGCGTCTTCACCCCATATCCGGTATAAAGCCCCGGCGCATAGATCGGATGCCGGTACCAGGGCCGGCCGGGAAGACCATTGGCGAGAGCCAGTTGCCGTTCCGCCTCAATCAATCGTCCATTGAGCGCAGCTTGGTTCGCGCGGTCCGCAGTCAATGTTTGCAGATTCCGTTGCGACCAGCGATTCCATTCCGCACTCGCGCGTTCAAGTCCAGCCACTGCGCGGTCGAACCGCTCGAAATCAAGCGGCGCATGCTTCTCTCGCGCCAGTTTGGCGACGCCGTCACGGTAGCCTTTGACGGTGGTCGAAAGTTCCTCGAAGTCGTAAGGCAGCACCGGCACGGCGGAGAGCCGCAAAAGCGCGGTCAACATCACGTCGCTAAACGCCTTGCCATAGAGATATCCCGGATCGCAGAACTTCTCGTACCAGGCCAGTGTGTCGTAGATCGAATGGTAGACGCCCGCGCCAGGGCATCCACCGCTGAAGCCCAGGTTCATGGAGGGCATCGTGATGTGGTGCAAAAACGGGGCGTAATCGGAGCCGGACCCCGCCGCCTCCACCGTGAACGGCCGGGGCTCTCCGTCCGTTTCCGTTTGGATCCGCACCCGCGCCTCAAGCACCGAACGGCTCCCCACGGGGTCTCGCACGTCAGCAAGCACCTCCCGCAGAAACGGCGCCAGGTGATGCGAACCCGCTGCCCGGATCTGTCCGCGGCCGTTCGAATCGGAGTTGAAATAGGCCACCAGCTTTTGCTGCAATTCCGGGCCGTGCTTCTCTACCCACTCCGTGCTGCCGATAATTCCGAACTCCTCTCCGTCCCAAAAGGCGAGCTTGATCGTTCGCGAGGGCCGCCAGCCGCCCCGCCTCAACTCGCCCATCACCCGGGCCGTTTCGAGCACCACCGCACTTCCGCTCACGGGATCGTCTGCCCCGTTTACCCACGCATCGTGGTGGTTTCCGTACAGCACCCATTCGTCGGGGAAGTCCTTGCCCGCCATGGTCGCAATGACGTTATAGATCGGCCGGATGACGAAATCGTTTTCCACCTTCAGCCGAACCAGGACCGCTTTCTCCCCTTCCGCGGCGCCAATCCGGTAAGGGAAGCGGAGCCCGCCCTGCCAATCCGGCGGCGCTTCTTTCCCGCCGAGCGCTTCGAGCAGCGGACGGGCATCGTGATGCGAAATTGGCAGCACCGGGATCTTCAAAATAGTAGTGGAATCCTTCACGCTGAGCCGCTTCGCTCCCGGGATGCTCGCAGCGAAGGGAGTCGTGGGGTCCCCCGGATAGATGGGCATATCCATCACGCTTCCCCGCTGGACCCCTTGAGGAGGACGATAGGGGCCTTCGGGGTAGGTAGCCCCCTTTCCGTAGCCGTCGTCGGCGGGGTCGGAATAGATCAAGCATCCGAGAGCGCCCCGCTCCTGTGCGAGTTTTGCCTTGATGCCACGCCAGCAGTGGCCATAGCGGGCGATCACGATCTTTCCCTTGAGCGAAACGCCCATTGCGTCGAGAGCCGCGTAATCCTCCGGCGTGCCATAGTTTGCGTAGACGAGCGGAGCGGTTGCATCGCCATCGCCGCCATAGGCATTGAACGTGGCTAACTGGTTAGCGTCGGCGGTGTCGCTATCCTGTTCGATTGCCGGTTCCGTGATGGAAGCCACGTATGGCCGAGGAGAAAGCATCTCCAAGCGGCGTTGCTTGGGGAACGGCAGTAGCACGTCGAAGCGCTCCAGTTCCGCTTTCCAGCCCCAGCGGCGCAGATTCTGGAGGATGTACTCGGCCACCTTTCGGGATGCGGGCGTGCCCGCGTGGTGCGGCTCGGCCGCCATCGCGTGCATGAATTCCTTCACCCGCGCGGCGCTGGTCAGTTGCCGCGCCTTCTCCTCGATGGCGCGCTCTCCCGCCACGGCAGCCGGGGGGAACCCCCGCATCGATGGTTGCTGAGCGAGCAGTAAGGTCTTGCCTGCCGGCACGAGTGCCGCGCCAAGAACGGAGAGTAGGAGAATCTGTTGCAATCGTTTCATGAAATGCAAATCTCGGCAACGAACGGGGTGATGCCGCCGGAGCAGCCTGAAGAACCAGGATACTCCCCCGCCGCCGGGAGTTGCGCGAGGAATGGGGAATTCCGCCCATCGGGCTTACTGGGGCCGAACCAACGGCGTCCTCGGGGGTGGCGTCTTGTCTTCGGGCTTGAAGACAAGCGTGACGGTCGCGGTGTGGTTCCGCTCATCGAGATCTACCCTGGCTTTGCTTGACCCCAATGAATCGAGCAACTGGCGCTCGCGAATTTGCTCCAGAAAAAAGTCCGGGTAAAGCGAGTTGAATGGTTTCCCCGCCTCCAGGTTCCACAACTTCCGGATGCCCGATTCGGTCACCAGATCCAGACCCTCAATCTTCAGTTCTCGAAACAAAAATTGCGGCCCTTCATTCACGGCCACCGTGAGGTCTGCCGTCTTCGCCTGGAAGTCGAGTGCAGGCTCGAACTTCGCGTCGGCTTTGATGTATCCCTGCCTCTTGTAGCGGTTCAGAATTTCCCTTACCCCATCGGCCACCGTCTTCATCAGCGCGATCTCGCCCACGGGGAACTTCCCCAGTTTCAGCAACTCCGCCTCGGGAAAAACGTGAGATTGCACGTGCGCATCCTTGAGGAGGAACTCCGGCCCTTCATCCACGGTCACCATGACGCGGACTCCCTTCTCCTCCGTCAACGGCACGGATTCGATCTTTGGGAAAGTCACCCCCAGGTGGCCGATCGCCCAGTAAGCGGGAACGATCTCATTGTTGATCAGCGTGCGAAAGCGCTCTTCGGTGAACAGTAATCCCGTGGCGGTCTGGATGAGGATCCGTCTCAACTCCATCGGTTCAATTTTCACGGAACCTTCGAAACGCACGTCGGAGATAGAAGGTACCGGCGTATCCGGCCGGTACATTACGGAGAGCGCGCCTCCCTGTTCCGCCCAAACCTGCCCGCGTACCTTCATATCCTTGCCGTGCGCGGCCAAATATTCTTCAAGCATGCGGCTGTAGCGTTGCAGCGCCGGTTCCGTGGCGGCGGATTCCCCATCGAACGCCGGGTCCGCCACTTTGAGGTGCGCCAGCAAGTCTTCCCGTTCCGCGGGGAGGTCTTCGAAACGAATGGGATAGAAGAGACCGGTTTCCTGCACTTCGAAAGTGACAATGTAGCCCTGTTGTGCAGCGGGCTTCTCGAAGCGGTAGGCAACGCTCTCAAATAAGCCCGTATTCATCAGCGCCAAGTGCGCCGCGGCGAACGAATCCTGGTTCACGGAGACGCCGATGCGCAGCCCACTCAATGCTGTCACCTTCGCGTCGTCCAGGCGTCTGTTCCCTTCCACGCGAACGCTCAACAGCGGAAATCGCGTGGCGGGGTCAATGGTCTTGCCGGATCTCCGCGCCGCGGCTGCGGACGTCTTTGCCTCGGGAACCGCTTCCGGCGCCGGCGAGGCCTTTACGGGGGCGGGGCGTCGCGCCACAGATGGGGACGTTCCCGGTGCATTCTGAGCTGAAAGGGGAGCTGGCGCAGCCGTCAGGCAGAGAACGAGCAGGCACGCGGGCAGGTGTCTTCGCATGGCAGTACACCAATTGTACGGCCCGCATCCCGATTGGGTTGCTCCTCGCCGGAAGCGGTTGCGGCAACGCCGAAACGTCTTCGGGGCCGGCCGGCGGAGCATGCCGGATCTACATGCTCATCATCAACACGGGATGCAGTTTGCGGAAGCAGGAAATCACTTCCCGCGGATGAAACGGCTTTTGCAGGAATATCGCTCGGTCACCGAGGGAGGGCAAATCCATCTGTTCATCGGGAGGGTAACCACTCATCAGAACCAGCCGGATGGCGTGTTCCCTGGCCAGAATCCATTGGGAGAGTTCGATGCCACAGTCCGTGCCCAATTGATAGTCGATCAGCGCGATGGGGAATCTTCCGGGCTGCGCGAGCACCGCTTCCTTCGCCGATCCGGCATCGCTGTGAATGGAGACGTCGAAGCCGGTGGCGGCGAGGTAGAGTTCGAGCGCTCTACTCAACTGTTCGTCGTCTTCGGCAATCAGAATCGGCAGCATGGCATTTGGAAGAATCGCGAAATTGCCGGTGATCGGGGCCGGTCTCAGGAGCGCCGATACCTCAACTGTTAGAAAAGGGGCAGCGGGAACGACGAGGGAGACCAGAAAATACCAGTGGATACACGGTATTGGTTCCGGTCGAAAAACGTGTTCGAGATCACGGAGCCATCACCCCCATATCTGCGCACGGAAAACGTATTGGCCCAGGAGAAACCACGCCCCATCACGACCGAGAAGCCGATGTCCGCGGAACGGCTCTTGTAGTTGCCGTATCCGAGTTTGAGAGACACCATCTCGTTATAATTCACGCCACCTCCGGCATTCCACCGCCGGGCACTGTAGCGAACGCTGGCGCCCACTGAGGTGTTCCGGTTGGTCAACACAATGCCATTCCCAGGATTGACCGCTCTCCCCGCGTAGACACCGGCGGACCAGCGGCGCTTATTGTAGCGGAGGTCCGCTTGAAACGTTGGGAGATATGACTTGCGGTAGACGGCCTCAATTCCACCCGTCGTACCAAACAACTGGGCGATCAGCGGGTCTACCTCAACCCGCTCCAGGGATTGCGATTCGACCCGTGCCCCGCCCAAGGAAAGCGATAGATCAACGGTTCTCGATAATTTAGCGCCATACTCAACATTCATGGTATGCACGTTGGAGCCGCCGTATTGGTTGGTAAAGAAGAACTGATTGAATATGTAGGTAACGCCGATGGTCTGCCGCGCGGAGATCCGGTAGGACGTATTCCCGAGAATGTTGCCGGCCTTTACCCCAGCCAAGGCGCTCGATCTGCGCCAGTGCATGCTGCCGCCACCACCGGCGGAGAAGGAGAGGCGGGCGGATTTCTGGTAGCTGAGCGTCTGGTTGGTTTGCAGGAATAGTACGGGGGAATTAAAGAACTCATCCGTGGGAAGGATGCTCCCCGCGTTCCCGAGGTCCTCGAAGCCGAAGTTTCCAAAAAAAGAGTTATTCAGGTACCCGAAGGTATTCTGAGAGCTAAGCTGCAGACGGCGGCTGAACGCATGCGTGACACCAAGAACGCCCTGATGATTGGAATTGGAAAGATAGGGAATTTTCGGATAGTGGGAATACCCGCCGCGATACATTAGATTCAGCATCGATCTACGGAAGGCCTTGCTCCCGGTGATGCCGAATGAGAGATCCACTCCCGCGGCTGAGCGAGATGGGAACACGCCATCCGGCCGGAGGGTCAGCGGAGCCAGCCCCGTATCGTAAATGCCGCTGATGCCCAGATAGGGCGCGATCCGGAAAAGCCCCTCGCTGGAGCGAATTGCGCCGATTCCGCGCTGGGAAGGTAGCGTGGGGCCCGCTTCATCGCCGCCGGGCAGGTAAACGGGGATTTCATTCTCGCTTGAAGAGGGTGGCGTGGATGCGTCGGTTTGGGCGGCTTGCAATGCGCTCAAATTGAAAAAGGGCCGCGTGCGAATCGCGAACGAAGCCGAAGCTCCCGCCAGAGAGGCGGCGCCTCCATAAGCCAATGGAAGGCCGGCTAGGGCTCCCGTCAACATCCACACCGCCAGCGCGGCACAGCGAAAGACGATCCGCTTACTCAATTTCTACCCCCAAGGCGTTCCGGCATCTGAACGAAACGAAGCCATGTAAGTTCCGGCCGTCGGTGTTCCCCGCCGGGTCCTTCGTAGCCGCCCGCTTTCGAACGAAAAAAGCGATACCGGCGGCCAGACCCGGACATTTCGAGTCTGACGAAGGCTCGGAACGCTGTCAAGATCAATTCGAATTGCTCCGGGTAACAGAATCTTTCGGAAACAATCGCACGGCAGAACATTCCCCGCCGGCAAACTATCCGGCATAGCTGGGAATTTACCCGGGAAATCGCCTGATTTGCGCCGGGTGCTGGTATCATCCCGCTATATGAAGTTCTACACGGAATACCACACCTTCCATACGAAATCGAAGCGGGACTATATCAACATCACCGATAAAGTCGGAGTTGCTCTGGGCAAGAGCGGCATCGCCGAGGGCATGATTCTGGTTTCCGCGATGCATATCACCGCCGGTGTGTACGTGAACGATGCCGAGGACGGCTTGATCTCCGACATCGACGAGTGGCTGGAAGAATTGGCGCCGTTCCGCGAGGATTACCGGCATCACCGCACGGGCGAAACGAATGGAGACGCTCACCTCAAGAACCTCGTCGTGCATCATCAGGTGATCGTTCCGGTGACGAACGGAAAGCTTGACCTGGGCCCCTGGCAGCAAATTTATTAT
>JADYZL010000457.1 GCA_020853155.1 Bryobacterales bacterium | reverse complement strand
GTAATCAGATCTTCCAGCAGTTTGACGAACTGGCTGTATTCCGTTTCCTCAATGTCGGGCTTCACGATGAACAGTTCTTCGTAAATCCTCATATTTCCTCTTCGTTTGATCCTCGGGCGCGACGATTGAACTTCGTCATGGCCTTCCCGGCGCCTTCGGAAACTATGGCGAGAATTGCATCGGATGCGTAGTCCAACAATTCCGCCAAGTCTGCCAGATCCGCCTTGCGAAACTTCGAAAGGACGAACCGGGCTGCATCCCCGAAAGGATGCTCGGGTTGGATGCCCGCGCGCACGCGAACGAATTCGCCCGTGCCCAGGCTTCCGACAATCGATTTCATGCCGTTGTGCGTGCCGGCCGAACCGCGTAAGCGGATTCGAAGCCCGGTCCAGGGAAGATCGAGGTCGTCATAAACCACGATCAACTGCTCTGGACCGAGGCCCTGGTTGGCCAGCAGCGGCTTTACGGCAGTGCCGCTCAAATTCATGTACGTTTGCGGCTTGGCGAGGATGAGGGATTTCCCACCCTCGCGGCCAAACCCGATCAACGCATTCGCCGATCGTTGGGAAAGGCGGACCTGAAGCCGTTCGGCCAACCGGTCCACCACATGAAACCCAATGTTGTGCGGGGTTAGTTCGTACTGGTTTCCAGGGTTCCCCAGCCCCACAATTAAGAACGTCCTCGCTTCTTCGACGCTCACCGAAGCACTCCTCGAAGAAGCTCACGCAGCCAAGACATGGAATGCTACTTCTTTGGCTTGGCCGCAGGCGCCTTCGCGGCCGGAGCCGCTGCCTTGGCAGCAGGCGCGCCAGCTGCGGGAGCCGCCGCAGTTTCCTCCGCTGCCAGCGTGGAAGCCCGCGTCCCGGCAACCAGTGCAAGCACAAGCACCGGAGGGCTCAGAAGACGCATGCCTTCGGGCAACGGCAGTTCGCCCGCACGAATCGTATCGCCGAGTTTCATCGATGCGATCTCCGCCGGCACCGCATCCGGAATCGCTTCGGGAAGGCACTCCAGGACGACGTGACGGTTGATGACATCGAGCGTGCCGCCCTGGTTCTTCACGCCGAAGGGCACGCCATTGAACTCGACGGGCACCTTCACGGTGACGGGCTTCGCGAGATCGATTCTCTTGAAATCAACGTGGATGATGTTGTCGCGGACGGGGTCGAGCTGCCAATCCACCATCATCGACGGCTCTTTCGCCTCGCCCTCGATGTCGAGTTCGATGATTGTGTTGTAGGTGTACTTGCTGCGAAAGATCTTCGTTATGTCGCTCGGATCGACGCTGATCGCGATCGGCTCTTTCATCGATCCATAAAGCACGGCCGGCAAGCGCTTGGCGGCGCGCAGACGATTGTTCTGGTTCTTGCCGCGGCCGGCACGGCGGTCGGCGGCTACGGGGACTGTAACACTCACAGGATCTCCTCCATCCAGGCCGCAAGTCCGATTTCACGTGGGTTGCGTTTCCCGGAATTATTTCCAAAGTCTCAAAAACACGCTCCGGGCCTTGCCGTCCGGAGCAATACTCAAACAAAAACCGTCACACAAACAAGATGCTGACGCTCGTTTCTTCGTGGATCGACTGCACGGCTCTCGCGAGCAGCGGCGCCACGGACAGCGTCCGGATCTTTCCACACTTGGCGGCTTTCGCCGAAAGCGGAATCGAATTGCAAAACACCACTTCCGTCAACTGCGAGCTTTCGATCCGGTCCACCGCCGGCCCCGAGAGGACCGGATGGGTGGCGCAGGCTCGAACACTCGCGGCGCCGTAATTCATCAATGCCTCGGCGCCTTTCACCAGAGTGCCCGCAGTATCGATCAAATCGTCGAACAGCAGGCAGTTCCGGCCGCGAACATCGCCGATGACGTTCATCACTTCCGCGACGTTGGCTTCCTCGCGGCGCTTATCGATGATGGCTAGCGGCGCATTCAGCCGCTTCGCGAAAGCCCTCGCCCGTTCTACGCCACCGGCATCCGGAGAGACGACGGTGAGATCGGTAATCGAAGGACCTCGGAAGTATTCGATAAAGACCGGGGTAGCGAACAGGTGATCCACGGGAACGTCAAAGAACCCCTGGATCTGCGCGGCGTGCAGGTCGAGCGTAAGCACCCGGTCCGCCCCCGCGCTTTCGAGAAGCTTCGCCACCAGCTTCGCGGAAATGGGTACGCGCGGCTGATCCTTCCGATCCTGCCGAGCATACCCATAATAGGGTAGCACGGCGGTGATGCGATCCGCCGACGCGCGGCGTAACGCATCGATCATCAAGAGGATCTCCACCAGATGCTGGTCGACCGGCGTGCAGGTGGGCTGCACCAGGAACACGTCCGCGCCGCGGACGTTTTCATGGATCTGCACGTAGTTCTCCCCGTCGGAGAACTTCTTGACCGAGGCGAGACCCAGCGGCACACTCAGTTCATCGCAGATCTCCTGCGCAAGCGGCAGGTTGGCGTTGCCCGAGAAAATCTTTAACCGGGGGAACTTGCAACCGTGCGAAGGAGCTGCGTGCGAAGGAGTCGATTTCATGCGTTGTGTGGATGGGGAGGCCATAGCTGATTCGAGTATGGATGCAGGCTGCGCCGCCATGCCTGCCGGTATTGACGCCGCGGAAGCAGGCGGAATCGCCGGACTTCTCCCGCTGAAAGTTCCGCTTCCGCCCGCTTCGCCGCTTCCGCGGTTGCATACAAAGCGAAAAGGGAAGAACCGCTGCCAGACATCATCGCGTGCAAAGCGCCGGTTTGAGCGAGTTTTGATTTCCAGCGGCGCAATTGCGGATGCGCCCGGAAGACGGGGGCTTCAAAGTCGTTCACGCCAAGGCCGGAGCCAAGCGGGAACACCCAGGAAGAGCCGCTTCCGAAGTCTCGCGGCATCGCCGGAAGCAGCGAAACGAACTGCGAGGAAAACTCCCTCACGATTCTAACAGAAGAGGCGTCTGCCACACCGCGCGCGAGGCTTCGATATGCGTCCGGCGTGGAGACGGCAATGCCGGGGCTCACCAGCAACCCGTGCAGGGCGGGGAAGTCGGGGGCGGGATACAACTCTTCGCCACGGCCCAGGGCGATGGCCGCGCCACCCAGCAGGAAGAAGGGGACATCGCTCCCCAGTGTGCTCGCGATCGCGGCCATCTCGCTCATGGGGAGGCTCTTGCCGGTAAGAACGGGGAGCGCAAGCAGGATCGCGGCCGCGTTGCTCGAACCGCCGCCCAGCCCACCGCCGATTGGGATCGACTTCCTAATCGCGATGGTAACCGCGCCACGAGCCTTTGAGCGATCGAGAAACGCCACGGCGGCGCGATGCGCGAGGTTCTCCTCCTGCGGGGATTCGACACCAGGGCAAACGGTGACGACCTTCGTGCGAACGCCAGGGGCAAACTCCAGATCAATGCGATCCGCGAGCGAAATTGTGTGGAAGAGCGAGCGAATTTCGTGAAAGCCGTCCGGGCGCCGGTGAAGCACGCGCAGATCAAGATTGACCTTAGCGAACGAGCGAAGCTGGGCGCGGCGGGGCGTGCTCATCGGAGACCTTCCGGCTGCGGGCGCCTAGTAGTGGACCAGGGAGAAAATTTCCGCGTCCACCCCGGTGAGCTTGTCGCGGCCGTGCAGAAAATCAAGTTCGATGACGAAGGCGAGTCCGGCGAGATCTCCACCCAATCTCGTGACGAGGGAGGCGACCGCCGCCGCGGTTCCGCCCGTGGCGAGGACGTCATCGACGATCAACACTCTCTGTCCGGGAACGATCGCATCACGATGGATCTCCAGGCGGTCCGTGCCATATTCGAGAGCGTATTCGACAGACTCAACGGCAGCGGGCAGTTTGTTCGGCTTCCGCACCGGAACAAAGCCCGCGCCCAGCGCGTAGGCGAGGGCGGGAGCGAAGATAAAGCCTCTGGCCTCGATGCCAACGACAAGGTCGATGTGCTGGCCGAGGTATTTCTGGCGCAACTCGTCGATCACCGCGGCCAAGCCCTTGGTGTCCTTCAGCAGAGTCGTGATGTCGTAGAAATTGATGCCGGGTTTCGGAAAATCCGGGACTTCGCGGATGAGGGATTTTAGAGCGAGCATGGATTACCTTCGCTATTGTCGCGCAGGCGGCCACGGAAATGCCACGTTACGAAGTAGATGCGCGATTTTGCGGAACGAAGCCACCCGGTGCGTGCGCCCCGCTAGCGGCGGACGATGACCTCGCGCAGATTGTCCCGGCTCAGGAAGAACTTCACGCTCTGGCAGCGCTCGAATAGCTTCTCGACATTGCGGTTGGTGAAGAGACGGTGCGGACGGTCAGAGCCGGTATCGGCGACGGAGAGGGTCTCAGGATCGAGCAGCTTGAAATAGTGGACGGGAACTTCGGGGGCAGCGTTCTCCGCATGGAACACCGCGAAGAGGACTCCATTGGGCCGCAGGACTTCGAGAATCCGGCTGACGACGGCCCGTTGCGCATCGGGTTCCAGCCATTCCAGGCCGTCCCAAAGTAGAATTGCATCAACGCTTTGTGGTTCAAAATTTAAGGAGTACTGTAAGAAATTCGCAATCTTTTCCGGGCTCCGCAAATCGGCGGGAGACGGGTCCGTTCCGAAAACGGTTTCGACCGCATGAGGGAAGCTCTCGGCATAGAGGCGATGCCCCAGACCCGTGAGGAACGTGACATTTTGCTGGCAGGCGCCCGAAAAATCCAGGATGTTGAGCCCTAACTGGTCGCGGATGCTTTCGAAGAACTCGCGCAGAGCGGAACTGGGCCGGACGGTGGAGGCAGGGGGCCTTTGGGCCGTGCGGCGGTGGCGTTGTGGGGACCGTCCATCTTCTTCACCGCCGGGGCGGAAGCGATCGATCCAATCTTTGAGGCCATCAAGCATGGTTTGCCAATCCAACTCTGGCTAGGAGGCAGTAGAAACGAGGGTGCGGCGCGGCGAACATCCGCTTCGCCGCGCCGGGAACGGTTGAGACGAATGCCCGCCTACGGTTTGCCGGAACGAACCGGTTCCGCCGCGCGCGTGCTGGATGGGTCCCCATTGGTTGCTGGCTTCGCCGATGAGCTTGCGCCCGCATCGGGCGTAACCGGCGTGGAAGCAGTTTGGGGCGTGGTCACCGGCTTCGGTGTGGGCTTGGGCTCCGGCTTCAGGATATCGATACTTCCCTTGAAGTAAGCGCCGTCTTCAATCACGATTCGGGCAGTCCGGATATCTCCCACGAGGCGGGCATCCTTGCGGATGTCGATCTTTTCGAGAGCTTCCACGTTGCCCTGAACGTTGCCGAATACGACGACTTCGCGGGCACGCACGGAGGCCTGGATGCGGCCGTTGGGGCCGATGGTCAGCTTGCTTTCCATCAACTCGACGGTTCCCTGAATTTCTCCGTCGATATAAAGATCTTCACGGCTGTGAATCTCGCCTTTCACCACAACGGCCTTGCCAACCATCGCCGGACCGTTCGATGCATAGACGTTGTTCGGCGATGCCACGGGCGCCGCCGCCATCGGACGCTCGCGCAGGGGTTCCGGCACGGGCGGCGTATACGGGGGGGCTGGCTCCTCGTCTCTTCCTCTCTGTCTGTTGGACCACATGGACACGTTCATTACCTCCTGGAAATTCGGCTGCCTGCTGGGAAGTCTGATGGAATAGCGCTTGGCGCGAGTCTGCATTACGGTTGCCCGAAGATGTCCGAAATGCTGCGCGCCGGAGATACCTGCTCTTACGAGCGACTGTCGTCTGGTTTTTATGGTACTGGCCAAATGACGGGAACGCAAACCACAGCCCACGAAGTTACGAAAGTTAATTCCATCGAGCGGCCTCGACGGGAATCCAGGCGGGTGCATCCGCGGATCTCGCCGGCCAACCGGGAGGGCGCGGGGCTGGGATCACCGGCCACGGTCTGAGATAATTAGTTCGTGTCGCGCAACAAAGGTCATGCCGCCGCTCAGCAGCGGGCGGAAAAGCAACTACTCGCGTTTCAGCAGATCTCCCGCTTCATGGCGAAAGACATGGGCGTACACGAGGTTGTGGAGGGGATCGTCCGGCTGGTGATGCAATACCTGCGTTGCGATTCCTGTTTTCTCTACATCAAAGACGGCGATGAACTCGCGCTTTGCGCCACGCACGACCGCCCGGTGAGCGAGATCGGCACCATCCGATTGCGCCTTGATGAAGGGCTTACCGGCTGGGTCGCCCGGGAACGGCGTTTGCTGGCGCTTCCTCGCGAAGCGTTCAAAGACCCCCGATTCAAGACCTTTACGAACCTGCCGGAAGATGCGTTCGAGGCGTTTCTTTCCGCGCCGGTCATCAGCCTGAACCAGGTGATCGGAGTTCTGAATGTGCAATACCGGCAGATTCACGACCATTCCGGAGATGACATGGAGTTCCTCACGACGGTGGGGGAACTGATTGGAACCTATCTGCGGATGACGGCGAGCCGGGGCGCGCCCATTCCGGGAAGCGCGCTTGTGGCGGCTGTACTGGGCGGGCCTGGCGGGGGCTCTGAAGCCGCGCCGAAGCCGTCCGCACCCGGCATCACCGCGCATGCGAGCAGCGCGGTTCCGGGGGTGGCTTGATGCGGATTGCCGGATTGGCGCTGGTGCTCGTCTGGGCGCTTTCATGCTATGCGTCCGCCGCGAGCAAGTGGGAGTTGCAGTATCAGCATGTGGATTCCGAGTATGACCTGCGCCTCTTCGACATCGCGTTTGTCGATGCGAATCGTGGGGTTGCGTCGGGAGTGCTGAACTCGCGCAAACGGGACAAGGTAGATCCCGTGAATCTGGTGACCACGGACGGGAAGACCTGGACGGTGGTGAAAACGAAGAAAGCTTGCCAGGACTTGTTCGCACTTCCGGAAGGGGTTCTCTTCGCCGCCTGTGAGGATGGCATCTACCGTTCGGACGAAATGGGCAAGGATTGGAAGCGCCAGGCAAAGCTATCGAACATTCTGCAGATCTGGTTCGTGAACGCGCAGCGCGGCTTCGCCGTGGGTACGGAGCGCTCCTTTTATGAAACCAGCGATGGAGGCCGGAAGTGGGCTCCGGTGGAGACCACGCCCAAGCTGAGCACATCGAAGGATTACACCATTCTGAAGCACATCGATTTCGCCAACGCCTCGAACGGGATTATCACCGGATGGAGCCGGGTGCCCAAGAACCGCGAGTTCCTGCCGGATTGGATGATGCCGGAACGCGCGATGCAGCAGCGGGATACGCCGCATGTGAACTTCATCATCGATACCCGCGACGGCGGCGCCAATTGGAACGCACAGGAAGTTTCCATGTTTGGCGAGATCGTGGCGGCCAAGATCTCCGCGGATGGCGCGGGGCTGGGTTTGGTGAACTTTTCGAATGGCTTTGAGTATCCGGCGGAAGTCTTCTATTTCGGCTGGCCCAAGGGCATGACGTCGCGCGTGTTTCGCGAGAAGCACC
>JADYZL010000456.1 GCA_020853155.1 Bryobacterales bacterium | reverse complement strand
TGGGAACTGCAAATGCTCCTGAAGGCGCGCACGGCGGCGGGAGACACGGAGTTGGGCGCGGAGTTCCTGGAGTATGTTTCCCCGCTGATCTATTCCACCACGCTCGATTTCAGCAAAGTGGAAGCGGTGAGCGAAACACGCCACCGCATTCAGGAGAAAGCGAACCGCGCGCCCCATGGGCCGAAGCACCTGGACGTGAAGCTACAGCCGGGTGGCATTCGCGATATCGAGTTTCTGGTGCAGTGCCTGCAGCGCCTGCACGGCGGCCGCGATAAGTGGATCCGCCACGCGGGCACCCTGCTGGCCCTCTTCCGCCTCCGCGAGAAAGAGTTTCTTTCCGCCGGGGAATACGCCGTACTCTCGGGCGCCTACCAGTTCCTCCGCAACGTGGAACACCGCCTGCAATTTGACCAGGACCGGCAAGTCCACATCCTGCCCGAGGATGACTGGCAGCGCGATTCCCTGGCCCGCAAGATGCCGCCCGAAGACGGCTTTCTCATTCCAGACCGGGCGGCCCTTGAGCAGCGTCTGAAAGCTCACTTCAGCGAGGTTCTGGCGATCCATGAGCGCGTGATTCACTCCCAGCAATCGGCCTATTTCACGGAAGAGGGTCCGCGCAATCTTTCGCCGATGCCCCCTCTCGCCGAAGCGGAGAAGCTCGACGACCGGCCTTTGCCCCAGTTGGCCACGAACGCGATTCGCTTCCTCGACCAGAAAGCCCCCGCCGCCGCGCGGCAGTTACGCAACCGGACCCTGCGCCGCGGCCATCGTTACCTTGAGGCCTTCGCGGAAAAGCTGGTGGGCCAGCCGCAATGGCTTGCGATGCTCGATGCGTACCCCGCGGTTCTCGGCGATGTGCTGAGCCTGTTCGAACTGAGCCCCTACTTCTCTGAGCAGTTACTGCGCCGCCTGGATTTTCTATCCGAACTCATGGCCATGCGCAACCCGGTGGAGACGCACCTGCCCTACACGGACCTCGTGAGCGTTCTCGAGGAGCCCGCCGACCTGCGCACGTTCTACCATCGGGAGTTGTTCCGCATTCTCTCCGAGAGCCTCATTCTCGAACGGCCGATCTTCGAAACGCTCAACCGCTGTTCCGAACTGGCCGACGCCGCCATCCAAACCACCTACCGCATCGCGATCGCGGATACGCTCACCAAGCAGCGCCCCGCCTCCGCCCGCTATGAGCCTCGCGACCAGTTGATGGTCGTCGCCATGGGCCGCCTCGGCATGCTCGAATTCGATCTGGGCTCGGACGCCGATCTCTTGTTTGTGCTCTCCCCGGCGGACGCTGAAGAGCTTCCCTTCTGGCGCGCCGTCGCCCAGCGGATGATCAACCTGCTCTCCTCTTACACGGCGGACGGAATCATCTTCGCGGTGGATACGCGGCTGCGCCCGGATGGCAGCGCGGGCTCCCTGGTGCAGACCGAGGAGAGTTACCGCGGCTACTTTGAGAATCGCGCGGAAACATGGGAGGGGCTGGCCTTCATGAAATCCCGCGCCGTGGCGGGAGATGCGAGGCTCAGCGAGCGCTTCCTCGGCGAGATCCAGCAGAGCGTCTGGCGCAGGTACGGCCAAAGCGAACGCTCCCGCATGGAACTGGCCGCGATGCGGGCGCGTCTCGAACAAGAGCAGGGCGGTGAAAATCCGCTCAAGAGCGGGCGCGGGGGATTTTACGATATTGATTTCTCCCTGCTCTATCTCCGCCTGCGTAGCGCGGGCATTTACTTCCCGGTGCTGAACACCCTGCAGCGCATCGACGTGGTGGAAAAAATGGGGCACGTCGAGCGGGCCGACGCCGAATTTCTGCGGGACGCGGCGACGTTCTACCGCGCGGTGGACCACGGGTTGCGGCTCTCCACGGGCAAGACGCAAGGCACGCTGCCGAAATCCGCCACGCAATCGGAAACCCTGCTGGAACTGTTGCGCAAGTGGACCCCCCACCATTTGCACGATCAACCGTTAGAATTAGAACTTGCGCAGATTCAGGAAAGAACCAGCGCATTCTTTCATCAGTTGTTTCGCATTTAGATAATCATGATGAAGTGGATTCTCACCGCCGCCATCTTTCTCGCCATTGCGAGTACTGGCTCCGCTGAGCCGCAGGCCGCGTTGCGCCCGTCCGGCAACCGCGCCATCGAAGACACCTTTCACGCGCTCTACAATTTCCACTTTGTGAAGGCGCGCAATACGATTCAGTTCTATATCGCCAAGCATCCCGGCGACCCGCTCGGTTACAGTGTGCTCGCCGCCGTGGGCCTGTTTCAGGAATTGGACCGCCTCAGCATCCTGGAAGGAGAGTTCTTCAAGGATGACGACAAGATCAAGGATAAAAAGAAGTTAAAGCCCGATCCCGTGCTGCGCTCGGAGATTTACGATAACATCGCGAAGGCGCAGCGGATCGCCCTCTCCCACCTAAAGCGCGACGCGAACGATACCAATGCCCTGTTCACGATGACGATGACGGAGGGCATGATCCTCGATTACATGGCCCTCGTCGAAAAGCGCCAGGCCGCCAGCTTGAAATACGCCCGCAGCGCGCAATCCTACGCGGTGCGGACGCTAGCCGTGGATCCCGAATTCTACGACGTCTATTGCACCACCGGTTTCAGTGAATATCTGCTGGGCAGCATCCCCTTCTTCCTGCGCTGGTTCATCAAGTTCGACGATACCGAGGGCAGCAAGGAAGCGGGCCTCCGCAAATTGCAGATCGCCGCCACCAAGGGGAACTATTTCAAACCCTTCTCCAAACTGCTCCTGGCCATTTTCTACTTGCGGCAGGAGGAGCCGGCGATGAGCGAACGCTATCTTGCCCAGTTCGAGGCCGCCTATCCGGAGAACCCCCTCGTGAAGAGAGAACGGAAGAAACTCGCCAAAATGATTGCCGCAATTGCCGCGGAGCAGGGCAAGTAGACTGGAATCATGGAGCGCTTCCCCTGCGTCTCACTTGGTATGGCGCTCTCTCTCCACCGCTCGCGGGCATGGCGCGTTTCCGCGTGCCTCGCCGCCTGCCTCCTTCTCGCGTGCGTTTCCCGCGCCCAGGTGATTGAATTTGAGAGCGGCGGCAGTCTGTACCAGACCCTCAGCCGGGAGGGGCTCACGGTCATGTTCACCCGCCTGCCCGGCAGCCTCCGCGCCTACGGCGTTCTGCAGGTTTCGGTGGCCAACGGATCCGGCCAGACGCGGCAGATCAAGCCGGAGGATTTTTCGCTCGAACGCCCCAACGGGCGCGTCACTCCCGCCATGGCTGCCGCGGACGTCGTGCGGGATTTCATCCGCAACCCCAACCGCGACGATATCATCAAGCTCGTGGGCACCTACGAGTACAGCTTGTACGGAATGTCGCCCCGCGCGGGTTCCCGCAACGGCTATGAGACGCGCCGCCAATCCGCCCTCGCGGAACTTTCGTTCAAGAATCTCAAGGCCGCCACCGCCGCCAGCGCCATCGCCTTCGTGAGCACGAAACTCGCCCCCGGCGAAACCACCGACGGCGCCATCTTCTTCTCCATCGCCGGCGGCCCGCTCGATGGTGCGCGGGTTCTGGTGCATACGGAAGACGGATTGGATTACCGCTTCAACCCCATTCCGCTTTCCACGCCGCCATCCACCCAGCCGGCGCCCTGAGCGCTATTCCGTGAACGCGTCCCGCAGGATCTTGTACGCCTTCGGAACGGCCGTCTCCGCGGGTTCCTTCCCTTCCATCTCCAGCGAAATCCAACCTTTGAAGCCTGCCTCCCGGAGGATGCCCGCGATCCGCTTGTAATCGAGATCGAGCGAATACCACACGCCGCCGCCCTGGTACGTTTTCGCCTGCACGATGCTTGCGTAAGGAGCCAGCGCCTTGAGCCCTTCGTAAGGGTCTCCGGGGTAATTGCCCGTATCCACGTTCATCTTCAGCCACGGCGAATTCACGCCCTTGAAGATGCGGATCAGGTGGTCCACCGAAGTCGTCAGGCCCCAGTGGTTTTCGAGGCACATGGCCACGCCCTCCCGCTCCGACGTGGGGATGCAATCGTGTATGCACTGCT
>JADYZL010000455.1 GCA_020853155.1 Bryobacterales bacterium | reverse complement strand
GGCCAGCCGGCCACCAGCCGCACCGTCGAGAGGTAATACTCGCCGGTTACCAGCCAGTTTCCATCGGCGGGATAGCGGCTCATGCCGGCAGCCAACTGCCGCTGATAAATCGCCTTGGCGGAATACGGCCCGCGATAGAACTCGAGCGCATCCCCCCAGAACCACCAGTTGTGGCCCAGCCACCACAGCGGGCCGGCTCCCGCCACGGCGCAGAAAAGCGCTGCATGGAGCCACCGGCGCGCGCCGCCTTTCCACAGGAGAAAGAATGCCACGAACGGCAGAAGAAACCAGCCGTCATAGCGCGTCATGGCTCCAGCCAGGGCGAAAACCGCCGTGAAGAGGCTCCAGCCCGCGCCGGGTTGCTCCGCATACCGGACGCAGCCATAGAAGACGCCTCCGATCGCGGCGAGAAAGATCGCCTCGGTCATCGGAGTTGCCTGTAAGTAAAGCAGGTTCGGGTTCAGCGCCATCGCGCCCACGCCCGCGAGGCCCGCCCATTGGCTCTTGAAAACGCGGCTCAGCGCCAGAAAGAACAACAGCGTTCCCAGCCAGAAGCAGGCACTCGCCGGGATTGCCCCCGCCAGGCCGTTTGCCCACAACGTGTCCCGGCCCGCCAGCGGCATCATCAGCAGGTGAGGCAGCGGCAGCCAGACGGTGCCGATCTGCAACACCCCGGGGGTCCGGCTGTCGAGCACCCGCCGAGCTATGTTCAAGTGGGCCTGTGCGTCGCCATAGAGCAGGGTGTACCCCTGCGCCTGCACCCACCAAGTTGCCCCCGCGGCCAGCCCAGCCAGAGCGAGTGCCAGCAGAAGACGGAAGCGCCAGGAGGAAGCCGGTTCCTGATTCGTGCGGGAAGCCATCAATGAGTCTCAATCGGGCGCAAGTCCACCGTTTGTGGGCAGGAGCGCCTCTAATTTTCCCGGGGTTGCCCCCCGCGCTAGAAGGACGTGAAGCGCTGGAACTCCTCGAAGCGCGCATCCACTTCCGCGCGAGTGAGGCTCTTGAATCGCTCCGGCCCGAAGCGCTCACAGCAGAAACTGCCCATCACGGAGCCGTAAATCACCGCCCGGCGCAGCACCGCGGGGTCAATCGAGCGGCCGTCGAGCGACTCCTGTCTGCTTGCGAGATAGCCAAAAAATCCACCCGCGAAGCAATCGCCCGCCCCCGTTGGATCGAATACTTCGTCAAGCAAATAGCCCGGCGCCACGAAATGTCCCTGCCCTTTGTGGAAGAGCAGCGCGCCGTATTCTCCACGCTTGATGATGACCCACTTGGGGCCCAGTTCGTGAATCCTCTGCGCGGCCGCCTTCAGGTTAGATTCCCCGGCAATCAACCGCGCCTCGCTGTCGTTGATCAGCAGAAAATCCCAGTGGCGGATGGTGGCGAACAACTCGTCGCGGTAATCGTTGATCCAATAATCCATCGTGTCTCCGCCCACTGTCCGCAGCCCGGTCATTTGGCGCTGGACGTTCGCCTGCAAAGAAGGCTGGATGTTGCCCAGCATCAGATACGGGGAATTGCGGTAACTCTCGGGCACCTTCGGATCAAACCCGGCGAACACGTTCAAATCGGTGCGCAGGGTTTGGCGCGAGTTCATGTCCTGGGAGTAAACGCCCTGCCAGAAGAAACACTTTCCCGTGACCCGTTCCAGCCCCTCCAGATCCACCTCGCGGGACTTCAGAAACGCTTCGTCCTTCGCGTCAAAATCGTCTCCCACCACGGCCACGATGCGCGGCTTGGTGAAAAAACTTGCCGAGAGCGCGATATACGTGGCCGCCCCGCCCAGAATCCGATCCACTTTTCCATGGGGAGTTTCAATGCCGTCGTAGGCAACCGAACCAACTACAAGTAAAGACATAAACTTCGATTGTAGCGTCGATCCCCGCCTGTCCCACGCGTCCAGCCGTAGGGAATGTGCCGCCTCCCTCGCAAACGGGCGGAACCGCCGGGATGCCTGCCATATACTGAACTCATGCTCGCGGTAGCCCAAGGCCCCGTCTTCCGGGGGGAAACCGGTAGTCCGGTGGCCCGGCTGTGCGCCTTGGCGCGCGTCACGCGTCTGGCCTTGAGCCGCGCCCACCTTTCTGGCGCAGCTCTCATGTTCTGCTGCGTCTTCGGACCCGCCCCGCTCCCCGCCTCGCAGGACGCGACCGCTCGATCGGCGCCGGTGCAATCGGCGTCCGTACCCGCCACCGCCGCGTTGCCGCGCCTCTTGAGCGCCTCCTCCGGCCCATCCGGCAAAGCCGTGGGCGAACGCTTCGTTCTCGATGAGGAGCGCCATCGTTTTCTCATCCCTCAGGACAAGGCGGTCATCGTCTACATGGAATTTGAAGGCCTGCCGGGCGAACACCGGATTTCCGGCATCTGGAAGCGGCCCGATGGCGCTACCGCCTTTGTATCGCCTGATATCGTCATGGTTTCGGATATCCCGCGCTTCAACGCCTACTGGACCTTCCGCCTGAATCCCTCCATGCCGCCGGGAATGTGGCGCCTCGAAGCACTCGTGGATGGCGTCCCGGTGGGTGGGTATCCGTTTGAGGTGGTGGCGCCGTCCGAAGCCTCGAGCACGGTCATGGAGGCCGGCGTTTCCGCCCGCATTCCTTCCCTCGAAGACCTCTATGAATTGCGAACCTCCCTTGTTTGGGTGCATCGCCTGGATGCCCAGGGCCGCCGCTTGGGCGTCAGTTCCGGCTTCGTCGTGATGGAGAATCTCATCGCCACCTCATTCCAGGCAATCGACGCGGCGGACGCGATTGAGGTGGAGTTCTCAAACGGACGCCTCGAACCCGTATCCCAGGTGGCCGCCTACAGCGCGGAGGACGATTGGGCGTTGCTCCAATCCCGCACCGACATCCTGGACGCCCTGCCCACAATGACATCCGGCACGGTGGCGGTGGGTGAGCGCATGGTGGTCTTCAACGCCGCACCGCCGGCGACGCGTGAGATTGGCGGCGTCGACATCACCGGGCGGCGCGGACCCGCCCAACTGGAGCGCTGGGTGTTCAACCCTGGGTTGTCCCAGAGCGCCATGGGTGGGCCGTTGCTTGACCGGAGCGGCCATGTGGCCGGCTTGCTCTCGAGCTGCGGCGGGCCGGGCGCTCGCGGTGCTACCGGCCGCGACGGCGGCATCATCGGCATCCGTCTTTGCACGAACAACTCCGCCATTCCCTTCGCGACGATTGCCACCCATTTCAACGATTCCCCCGTGCCCCTCGCGGCACTCCGCCAAAGCGGGGTCATCGCAAGCCCGGTTCGCGAGTCCGCCGCATTCCTGAACGGAGGAACCCGGCGGCATCAGGATGCGGAACGCTCAAAGCGCCGCCGAGGCCAGCCCATCGTTGACGACAGGGCGGAGTTCGCACAGGCGGATCGCGAGGTGGAGGTGTACTCCTGGTGGCGCTGGCCGGAGAATGCCCGAAACCCCGCGCCCATTGCCGCCTCAACCCAGGTTCTCGATATGCGGAATCGAATCCGCGCCGCGGGCGGCCCCGTGCGGGTCAAGCTATCGCGGAAAGCTCCCGTCGAGTCTGTGTTCGTATTCGCGATCACGGGGTTGGAGCCGGGAATCTATCGAATCGATTCCCTCGCGGACGGCAAGTGCGTATGGCGAACGTTCATCGAGGTGCAGCCCTGACCGGGGCCCTCCTTTTCTTTCGTGAAGCGCTGCCGTCGCAACGGTAGAATGC
Organism: Bryobacterales bacterium; assembly: GCA_020853155.1. GTDB lineage: Bacteria > Acidobacteriota > Terriglobia > Bryobacterales > Bryobacteraceae > JACTMJ01. The sequence continues at coordinate 1,101 of JADYZL010000455.1, read as the reverse complement.
AAGGGTGGAGGTGCTTTCGATGACGTCGTTCACCCGGCGCGCGGCGCTCGGGGCCGCGGTTGCATCCGCATCCGTTGCCCATTCCGCCGCCCAGAGTTCGCCCGCCGGCGGCAAGCACCCCGTCCGCCTTGGCGCGCCCGTCTTCCTCAAGAGCGAAGACCCCGCCGAGCTGGCGCGAGAACACCGGCGGCTGGGCTATAGCGCCGCCTATGTGCCGGAGGCCAAAGCCAGTGACACCGCCCGCTGCAAGGCGATCGAGAACGCGTTCAAGGGTGAGGATGTGGTGCTGGCCGAAGTGGGCGCCTGGAAGAACATGCTGGCCGCCGATCCCGCCGAGCGCAAGAAGAATTTCGAATACATCCTGGAGCGGCTGGCTCTCGCGGAGGCGGTGGGCGCGCGCTGCTGCGTCACCATCGCCGGCAGCTACAATCCCAAGGTCTGGTATGGCCCGCATCCTGGCAATTTCTCCTATGAATTTTTTGAAGAAACCGTCGAGAACTGCCGCAAGATCATCGATACCGTCCAGCCCACGCGGAGCAAGTTCGCGATCGAAATGATGGGCTGGTGCGTTCCCAGCGGCTATGAGGAATACCAGCAACTCGTCCAAGCCGTGAACCGCCCGGCGTTCGGCGTGCATCTTGACATCTGCAATGGCATCAATAGCGCGGAGCGCTACTACAACAACGCGGCATTCACCCGCGCCTGTTTCCGCACGCTCGGCCAGTGGGTGGTCTCCTGCCATGCGAAAGATCTGAGCTGGCTGCCCGAAATGAACCTGCACTTCGTGGAAGTGGTTCCCGGCAGGGGCGATCTCGATTACCGCCCTTACCTCACCGGGTTATCCCAACTCCCCCAGCAGCCCCCGCTCATGCTGGAGCATCTTAAGACCGCGGACGAATACACCGAAGGGGCGGAGCACATCCGCAAAGTGGCCGGCGGCTTGGGGCTCACGTTCGCATGATTGCGCTGGAAATAGAAACCGGGAAGCCTGCAAGGCTTCCCGGAATGGTTTCGTGTTGGAGTCCGGCCGACGGCTAGGCCACAAGTTGTTTCGTCATGGCCACCGTAACGCGGGCCTGCGCCCGGTGCATGGCGCTTAGC
>JADYZL010000454.1 GCA_020853155.1 Bryobacterales bacterium | reverse complement strand
CGTACATCTCCCTTTTCGACTCATCGTTGTTAAACCAAGCCAGGCGCGGGCGCACACGCAGGCCGAGTTCGGCAGTCACGAGATGGCGCTCCTGGTAAATTGTCTCGATCCCCTGGACGTGGGCCGCCTCGATCGTTTTTCTCAGTAGATCCTCTTCCCTTTCCGCCTCCTTCTCAAGCGCGGTTACATCCGCTGCCTCGGGCACGTCCCCGGGGCGCGCCACTTGGCGCACGGAGAAGAAGCGCCCGTCGATGGAGGTAACCGTATCTTCCGGTCTTGTGCGTGAAGCGCTTGTGGAGGGCTCTTCGCCGGAAGCAAGGCGCAGGTTATCGAGGTACATCGTACCGGCGCCGCCATCGGCAAGCACGAGCCGCCGGATCCGTGAGAGATCGAGTTTGCGTTCGAGCGATTGTGTATTCAGGGGAAGCCGGATTTCGATGTGGTTCCAGCCCTTTTGGACAAACAGTTTCTCATCGGCTACATAGTAATCTCGCTTCTTGCCCCCGAGCGAGACTTCATCATAGATACGCAGCGTGGGCGTGACGATGGAGGCGTGGTTCGAGTAAATATCAAACAATAGCCGCTGGTAACCCCGCCAGTCGCCGGGAAAACGGGTAGCCGCGATTTCGCCCGTGCCAAAGCGGATTTCAGCGGAACCCGCGCCGTGCGATGCGTGCTTTTGGACAACGGTTAGATCGCCCTCCCACCTGCTGGCGGGCCGGGACCCCTCGAAATCGTCGAGAACGAGAACACCTGCCGGCGCAGCCAGCACCATGATCAGCAAAAGCCCCAGAGCTTTCATCGAAGCGCCTCCCCCAGGTCACCCGCCTCGCGCATGCCAGCCTTGTTTCCGTACAACTCGTAGATGGACGATGCGCCGTGGTGCGTCTCCGCCATCGCGAAGAGCGAAACGGTTTCGGGCAGCGTAACCAGCCCGGCGGCTTCTGGCGGATCCGTGATCCGCTGTACGTTCAGCAGCGCCGGGGCCTGACGCTGCCCCTGTGAAGCCGGAGGATCGTCGAGCGCGGTGCGGGCGATCCGGCTGGCCTGAAGAACTCCCGCGTACGCTGCGCCGGCGATCGGGAATCCGAAAAGGAACCCCGGGACACTCATGCGTGATTCTCCATCAAAACGGAACTCACGGGCCCGGCCTCGCCGCCTTGCTCGAAACTACTGAAAAACCGGCCCAGCACGAGAGCGATCGCTCCCATCAACGGAGCCTCGCCCTTGTGGCGTGAAGGATAAATGCGCAGTGCGCTCAGCGTATAGCCTGGCGCCCGCGAACGCAACACCGTCCAGACCGTCTCTCCGATCAGATCCCACACATCGGCAAGATAGTCGCCGACAACGATGGCCTGCGGGTTCAGTGCCATGACCAGATTCACGAATCCCAGACCCACGTGTCTTGCGATCGCGTCTACGGCTTTCAGCGCTGCCGGCTCCTTGGCGCGGGCCCTGGCAATGATCGCGTCCACACTCAATTCCTCCCCTGCCGCTTGCTCGGCGTACGCCCGGGAGAGAGCCAGGTCGGACGCATATTGCTCCCAGCAGCCGATGTTGCCGCAAGCGCATCGCCGGCCGTCCAGATAGAGCGAAATATGCCCAAATTCACCGCCGGCCGAAGTTGCCCCCCGTAAGAGTTGCCCGCCGGCAATCACCCCGGTGCCGATGCCGCCGCGCGCAACCACGGAAACGAAGTCCCGCAAACCGGGAGTCTCAGCCGGTGCAAACCATTGCTCCGCCAGCGCGGAGAGTCTGGCCACGTTCTCAAAACGGAAGGGGACCGGCACACCGCAACGGATCAACGCGCCCACTTCCACTCCAAACCAGCCCAAATTTTCAGCTCCGATCACCTTCCCCGTGGCGCTATCGATCGTTCCGGGCAACGCCACGCCCACTCCGAGCAATTGCCCTGGAGCCAGTGCTTGAACCAGCCCGCAGAGCGCCGCATTTACCTTCCGGAAAAACAGCTCTTGGTTCGCCTGCATGGGTATGGTCTTCCTGGATAGCGGGGCGCCTTCCAGGTCCGCCATCAGGATGTGAGCGCCGTCCGGGTCGAACTCCATGCCGATGACGGTTCGCGCGGAAGCGAGCAGCCGCAGTGCCGTCGGCTGCCGGCCAAGCCCGGGCCGCTTGTCGATCTTCTCTTCGGATATCAGCTTCTCTTTTTTCAACCGCCTGACAATGAAGGTGATGGAACTCGCCGCGAGACCGGTAAGCCGTACGATATCTGCGCGCGAAACACCGGAATTCTGGCGGATGAGATTCAGAACCAGCCGGTCGTTCGCCTGCCGAAGTGCGGATTTCTGCAGAGCGTGATCGGTGGTGAAAGTGACAACGGGCATCGGATCCCCTTTGCGTTATTATTTCAGTCATAAAAGGAAATCGCAAAGCCGCAATGCGATGAGATCTAGCTTGGGTATCTCGAACGACGGCTCCGATTCACTCTCGACCCTGAACCGCAAACAGGCTCGGCTGCCTCCCGCTCGAACGGCATCGCTCGACCCTGGTTTCCTCAGACTTTCTCGGGCATCGCGTAGGGCTTCCGATACTGGCGAGTCATCAAGAGATTGGCTTCCTTGTCGGAGAATCGCCGGAGCACCGGGTCAAAGTGCAGCTCCCGTCCGAGACGATACGAAATGTTCGCGAGATGGCTCATTAGCGCGGATTGTTCCGCGATCTCGATGTCGCAGTTCAAGGTCTCGCGCCGTCCCGTGCGAACCGCTGCGATGAAGTTATCGAAGTGCGCCCGCTCTTGAATCTCGTCGAGATGTGGAAGTTCCGGCTCAGGTTTCTCGTTCCTGCCCATGAAAATCCGGCATTGCCCTTGAGGGCCTAAATGCATCGCACCCTTCGATCCGTAAAAGTGCATTCCCGTGGGCTCGTTCGAATAGAGTCCCCGCACTTCGCATAGAATCTGCGTTCGGTCTTCGTATTCGAATGTGGCAATTTGCGTATTCGGAGTTTCTGCCTGGTCCTTATATCCAAAACGTCCGCCGGAGGACCGCACCTTGCTGGGGATTCCCTTTCCCAAGCCCCAGAGCATCACATCCATGGAATGGACGCCATTGTTGCCCATCTCTCCGTTGCCGAACTCCCAAAACCAATGCCAGTTGTAATGGGCAAGATTGCGGTGGAACGGTTGTTTGGATGCCGGGCCGAGCCAAAGATCCCAGTGCAGGCTTGCAGGTGGATTTTCGGGAAGGTGGAAGCCGATGGAATCTCGCGGTCCGGTGAACAGCCAGCGCGCCATGTAGATGTCACCGATCCCGCCTGAATGCAATATCCCCATTGCCCGTTGGAATCGCGGCGATGAGCGGCGCTGTGTCCCGCCCTGCACGGCGCGATTGTACTTCCGGGCCGCTTCCACCATGCGCCGCCCTTCCACGGGGTCGTGAGAGACCGGCTTCTCGACGTAGACGTGCTTGCCCGCTTGCACCGCCCACACCGTGCCAAGTGCGTGCCAATGGTTGCAGCAGGCAAGTACAACCGCGTCGATATCGCGCTGTTCGATCACTTTCCGGATATCCGGTTCGAGTGCCGGTGAGGCGCCGGTGCGCTTCTCGACCTCCGCTGCCTTCTCGCGCATGCGATTCTCATCGGGGTCGCAGATGGTCGCGATCTCGACGTTCTGAGCGCGAAGCGCGGAGTCCAGTAGTTCCCGGCCCCTGTCGCCCGCGCCGACCAGCGCCACGCGGACACGGTCGTTCGCTCCCGCCCAGGTTGGCCGCGAGACGATGGAGCCTGAAAGGGACATCAACAAAGTTCGGCGATCGACGATTGCCATAATACCCGCCTTTGCAATTTGTACGCGCCCATCCGCCCGGGCGAACGGGCGCGTACATCAGGGTTGTGGTTAGAATTCCAGCCGCAGACCGAATAGGATTCTGCGGGCGGCTCCGGCTCCGGTTACAAGTCCAAAACCGGAACTGGTGATATTGGTGCTTGGCGCCCGGAAATTCGCATGGTTGAAGGCATTGAACAGTTCGCTGCGGAATTGCAGCCGCGTTCCCTCCCACGGTAATGCGAACGATTTGGATAGAACCATGTTCCACAATACCGTTCCCGGACCGGTGAGAATGCCCCGCGCGGAATTGCCGTAATAGCCGCGTCCCGTCACGGGCGTCACGAAAGCGGACTTGTCGAAGATAGGCCGGCGGCTCTGAATATTTCCTCGCATCTCGCCGGCGTCAAGATTGCCGTCGCCGATGCGATCGGGCCTGCCGCTCCATTGGTCTGTGTTGGCGGGATCCTCTCCGCTGAACGAAGGGCTGAGGCGTGCGCCGGTCAGCATTGATGTGATGCCCGCGGCTTGCCAGCCCGAGACCAAATGGTTGAGCACGCCGCGAGCGTCGGCCAGAACGGGTTTTCCCTTGCCAAACGGAAGTTCGTATATGTAGTTGAAGATCAGCGTCTGGCGGCGGATGTTGAGATCGTCCGAGCGCTCAAGCCGCGTGTTCCATTGGTTCTGAGTGAAGCCGGCGTTGTAAGAGTTGAGATCGCCGTTCGTCAACGCTTTCGCCAGCGTGTAGTTCACGTTGAACTTGAAGCCCATCGCCATGCGCCGGTCGGCCTGAATCGTCATGCCGTGATACACCGAGGAACTGCCGTTTTGGATCATGCGGACACTCGAGAATCGGGAGTATGGCCGGCTGTCCCAATCGAACGGCGCCGTGCTCGGATAAGGCAGGTTCAGATCCTGGTTGAAAGGCAGGTGGTCCGCTTTTGTGCCGATGTAAGCGACATCGATCGCGGTCTTCCAGATCTGCCTCCCCACGGAAACGTTCCACTGTTGCGTCCGTTCCTGCGGGAACGTCGGGTTAACCCCTTGGGTGCTATCCATGCCTGCGTAATCCGCCGTACCGGCGAACGGCGCGGGAAAGCGAATGGACGGTTCGTTATTCAGGATCCGGAAATACTGCGTGGATTGCCATGGGCCTCCCGTCGCGCTCAGCGCGAGCAGGCCGGGCATCATCGAGGTATACCATCCGTAACCGGCGCGAACCACGGTTTGGTCATCGCCGAACGGACGGAATGCAAGACCCATTCGCGGGCTGAAATTGTTCCGGTCCGGACGGGTCAGGCCGCCGATCGGGAAGCCCGCTTGCGCGGCGGTCTTGATCGGGAGCGTCTCGGCAACCGATGGCACAAGATCCGTGGGCATGGAGCTGCCGGCCGTAATGAGGCTGCCGCTGGCAGCGTCAAAATTGAACATCCGGTTGAACTTTTCCTTCCAGGGGCGCTGGTATTCGTAGCGCAAGCCGAAGGTCAACGTGAGCCGCTGGCTCAGCTTGAACTCATCCTGAACGTAGTAGCCTTGCTGCGCGCTGCGCACATAAGCGTTCGGACGGGGGATCGCGAGGGATGCGCCCGACGGCATGCCCAGCAAGAAGTTTGCGTAGTTGAATCCGCTCAGACGGTCGTCAAACGAGAATTGCCCACGCATGTTCTGCGGCTTTGATTGGTCGTTGATCTGGTAGAGGCGGAAATCCATGCCGAACTTGATGTTGTGACGGCCGCGAAACCAGGATAGATTGTCGATGAATTGGTAGGTATTCTGCGCCTGGGAATCTCCGTTGGCCCATGTGCCGGTGCCCTGGAACCAGTTGCTCCCGTCAAAGCCGAAGTCCGGCATGCCGGAGATGGCTGGGTCGTGGGCCGGGTTCGCGATACCTTGAATACCGAGTTGCACATCCTCCCCCCAATTCGGAGCGAACCAGAAGGCGTAATCGCGGCTGAAGCCAAGTTTGGCCTCGTTGACGATGGTTGGCGTAAATGTATGAGTATCGGAGATCGTCACGTTCCGTGCCGGATGGTTGCCCCACCAGCCGTCGCCGTAGCCGTTATTCAGCGGCCCCATCCACGTGTCCTTGTTGTTGATGGTGAAACCCGTGCGCACGAACAGGTTGTTGCGTTCGCTGAGTTTCTGATCGATACGTACGGAGAGGTTATCCCCGTCGTACTGTCCGCCGGGGTCGGCGTAGTAGTTATTGATGAGTCCCAGATCGCCCTGGCCGGGCATATTGGGAGCTGGGTAGCTGATGCTTTGCACCGCCGCGGTAACCGGGCTGATGCGGTTCTGCGGAATCTGGTTGTTGATGAACGGAACGCCACTCAGCGGGTCCACAATGCGAATGTCCGGCAGCAATGAGGAGAAGTCCCCTTGCCGGAACGCCATCGGCGGGATGGAGGTCTCCGTGCGGGCGCCGGTGCGATAACGTCCACCGCCATAGGAGAAGAAATAGAAGGTCTTGTTGCGCCCGTCGTACAGCTTCGGGATAAAAACCGGTCCGCCGTTGGTAACGGAGAACATGTTGAAGTTCTCGAACGACGGCCCGCTTCGGTCCTGCCACTTTCGTGCCGAAAGTGCGGAGTTGTAATTGCCCCAATAAATGCTGCCGTGCTCTCTGTTTTCACCGGACTTGGTTACCGCCGAGAACTGCGCTACCTGCGCGAATTCGGCGGAGTTGTTCGCGGTCATCACCTTCAACTCGGCGATCGTGTCGACGTCGCCGACAAAACCGTTAGCGGTCTGGCGGCTGCTGACGATGTCGTTCACCGATACGCCGTCCGCCGTGAAGTTGTTCGCCGTGTCGCGCGCGCCGTTCACCTGGAATCCGCTCTGCGACTGTACCCCGGCAACGGCGATGGCGATGTTGTTCCAGCCGCGCCCCATCGGGCTCAGCGGCAATTGTCCGAAATCGCGTGCCTCCTTGACGTTGGAGAGCGTGGCCGTCTCCGTTTCCACCTGTGAAATCGCCCCGCCCTCGACGGTGATCGCCGTCGCGATGTCACCCACCCGCATCTCGGCGTCAATACGCCGGATCTGGCTGGAATCGAGGTTGATGCCCCTTTGAACGTACATTTGGAACCCGGCTGCTTCGACCGACACGCGATAAGCGCCCGGTAGAATGCCGGCGAAGCGATAGTCGCCGGCAGCGTCGGTTGATTGGGTCCGCAGATCGTTCGTGCCTTCATTCGTCAGCGTGACGGATGCGCCAGGTACAGCCGCCCCGGAAGGGTCCCGGACGCTGCCGAGAATGCTGCCCTGGATGGATTGTGCTTGTGTTGCGGGGAGCAGAATAAATAACAACCCCCCGATGAGCGGTAAGAGGGAAGAGAAACGTCGGCTCATTTCGACTCCTTGAATCCTTGGCCGGCTTGGCAAGGGAAGCGCCAATCGGCCTTACGAGTTATTTATTTCAGTAATAAAATATATCTACGACCGCTCTGCCTGTCAAGGTAAATGAAAGCCGGCCAGCATTCTGCCTCCCCCGGAAGCGATCCACGAATGCGGCAATGTAGCTCTTCGGCAGCCGCCTTCTTGACGCCAGTCGCAGGCAGTGTGTATCTTCATGAGCGTCCACACCTTCCTGATGCCGGGTGCTGAGTGCCGGCCACCGCCTTCAGGAGTGGAGCATCTATCCGCAATGAGCGCCTCCATGACCGACCCTCCAATGGACCAGCCGCTCGCCGATCTCGCTCGGGGCGGTGAAATCGCTAGCCGTCTGAATCGGCTGCGCGCCGGAGTGATGGGAGCAAACGATGGCATCGTCTCGACCGCCGGCATGGTGGTGGGCGTGGCCGGTGCGGCCGTGAGCGACCACGCGTTGCTGGCCGCCGGCATTGCCGCGGTGATTGCGGGCGCCCTGTCGATGGCGGTCGGCGAGTATGTGTCGGTTTCCAGCCAGCGCGACTCCCAACGTGCAGAGCTCGCCACGGAAAGCAGGCAGATCGCCAAAGACCCCGAGTACGAATTGAAACAGCTCACCGAATTGATTGAGGCGCAGGGGATTGATCTCGCGCTCGCCCACCAGGTGGCCGTGCAGTTGACCGAACGGGACGCGCTTGGCGCCCACGCACGCCTCGAACTGGGGTTTGACCCGAACGAACTCAGCAACCCCTGGCAAGCTGGGATTGCTTCCATGATTGCATTCGTTGCCGGCGGGCTCATCCCACTGGCCACCATCCTATTGTCTCCCCGCGCGATTGCGGTTCCTGTTACTGCCGTCGCCGTGGTTCTTGCGCTCGTCATCACCGGGTCCGTCTCCGCTCATCTCGGAGGAGCGCCCAAGCTGCGGGCCGTGGCTCGAATCACGGGCGGCGGGATTGTGGCGATGGCCGTCACCTATGCAATCGGCTCGCTGGTCGGGGCGCGGCTCTGAATTCCGCCCCGCTCACGTTCGGTCAAGAGCCGATCGCGCTATCGCCGTTGCTGAAGCCCTTCGACGTCATCCGGTTCACATGAGCACCATCGACTTTAGCGAAGACCCTCGGTTGAGGCATTTGGTAGCGTAACCCGTGACGCTTCAACTCCACCCCGAACCCCTCGCCAGCCGCTCGATCTCAACCTCCGGGATTCTCGCCGCGATAATGCGATCCGTTGCAAAGTGCATCAACCGCCAATCTTGTACGAGCGTATACTGACAGTAGTGTACTCGCCGCGCACAACGTCCCCGAGGGGGCTCTATGGTAACCGTACTCCTTGTTTCTTGGCCTTGACCTATGTCGGCTTTTGCCCAGACTCTCCGTGATCTCCGCACGGCCCGCAATATTACTCAGACCCGCGTGGCCGAACTCCTCGTCGTCAGCCCGCGCGTTTATACCCGCTGGGAGAACGGCGACGCCACCGCGCAGTTTGCCACTGTTGTCAAGATCGCCGACATCCTCAATGTCACCCTCGACGAACTCGCTGGACGCCGGGATTCGAACGGCACCGATGCCCGTATTCACAACCCGGAGTTGCACCGGCTCTATCAGAAGGTCGATCATCTTTCCGATGAAGATCAGAAGGCGCTGGTGATCGTGCTCGACAGCCTGGTCAAGCGCTCCAAGGTCAGCCGCGTGATGGCCGAACTGTAAACGGCGGAAGGAAGGACTCTATGAACACCGAGCTCACGCAACAGCAGAAGCAGCACGCCCACGGCATGATCGAGCGCCTGGCCCCGGAAAAGCTTTCCGCCGTCGTCGGGCTTCTGGAAGTCATGCTCGATCCGTTCGACCGCGCCCTGGCCACTGCAGAGATCGACGACGAACCCGTCACCGAGCAAGAGCACCGCGACATCGAAGCCTCCCGCGAGTGGTTCCAGCACAACCAGGGCACTCCCTTCGAACAGGCCGTCACCGAACTCGGCCTCACCATGGAGGAAGTCATCAACTACAAGGATCCTTCGTGAGGAAGCTCGTCCTATCCGATCAGGCCAAGGCCGATCTGGCGGCACTGGACCGCGCCACCCGCTTGCGCATCGCCGCCGCCATTCAGCGCCTCGTTCAAACCAACACCGGCAATATCAAGAAGCTTCAGGGCATCGATCCGCCCGAATACCGCCTCCGCAGCGGCGACTGGCGCGTCCGCTTCTCCTACCCCGATTCCGCCACCGTTCGCGTCAACCGCGTTCAGAACCGCAAGGACGCTTACCGCTGAAAGGAGAACGCCGCCAATGGGCTACGAGGCCAAGAAGACCGAACACTGCGGCCCCAAGCGCGGCAATGGAGCTTACTGGGGCTATCGCTGGGATGCCAAGAAGGAATCCAACCGCATCCGCCGCGAGAACTGGAAGCACGAAATCCGCGCCGCTCTCGCCGACCAGCATTGCGACTGCCGCCAAATTCTTGCAGCATCCCGCAAGACAGCTTGTTCAACACTGTTATGTCTGCGATTCGAGGGAAGTGTGGCGGGAGACAGGAACAGTAATTGAATCCTTTGAGCGAGGTGGCAAAGGTTTAGGTCCTATCAGAGCCGTAGAGCCAGAACAGGGAATGTCCGTAATTCCGTAGAAAAGTAGCGACTCTCCGCTCCTGGCCTTGGTAGGCTGGGAGCGATTTTCTTAGCCGAGAAAAGGAGAGCCGCTATGGGAAAACCATATCAGATTGAAGCGCAGAGAGCCG
>JADYZL010000453.1 GCA_020853155.1 Bryobacterales bacterium | reverse complement strand
TGATGCTGCCCCCAGGGGAGTTGATGTAGAGCGAAATATCTCGCTGGGGATCCTCGGCCGCCAGGAATAACAACTGGGCGATGATCAGATTCGCCACCTGATCGTCAATCGGAGTTCCCAGGAAGATAATGTTTTCTTTCAGGAGCCGGGAATAGATATCGTACGCCCGCTCGCCGCGGGAACTCTGCTCGACCACCATGGGTACGAGTACGGAACTGCTCATGCAAATACCTCCTGCGACGTCACGCCGCGGACTCTCCCGCGGCGCATCGGGCGCCGGGGTATCTAGTTCTTTCGAGCGGCCGCCGATTTGCGGGGTTTTTTCGCCTTCGCGAGAAGCTTTCGCTTGTCGTCGAGCGCTCTGGCGAGGTCCGCAATCGAAGTGCCCTCCAAATAATCCAATATACGCAATCGCAGTTCTTTCCACGAATCGTGCATCCCGCAGGGAGCCTCATCGCTGCACTCGGAGAGGCCGCTGATGCACTTCTCGTAGTCTGTCATGCCGTCGAGCGCCTCGACGATGGAGAAGAGCGTGATGTCCTCCGCCGACTGCCGCAAGCAGAATCCACCTGTGGGCCCCTTGCTTGATCGCAACAATCCTTTCCGTGCAAGTTGCTGAAGAATCTTCGCGAGAAAGTGAGCGGGAATCCCCTCTTGCTCGGCAATCTGCTTCACCATGACGTATTTGGCGTCGGTGACCTGAGCGAGGTGGACAAAGGCCCGGATGGCATATTCTGAAGATCGGCTGTAGATCATGCAGGAGTTCCTCTGGCTCGAACTGGATAAAACACTCCTATATCCTAAAAGCGTAACACCGTAAAGGAGATAGCGAAAGCGAATTTCGGAGTCGCATCGAAAAAAGTCTTGAAACGGCGATTTCCCGGCGGCTTTCGTTTCGCAACGTCATCGTGACTCCAGGTGATTGGACGGGAAACTGTCGTTTAAGGTTTCTAAATCTTAATCTAACACCATTCCCGGCGATCCGTACCAATTCGTGGAGGATGGCGAAAGCAGGAGGGCCTCGTCTTTGATCGATGGAGCTCAATAAGATGGAAGATGGTTTCACGCGTTAACGACTAATGCTTCACCGCGATATCGCCGATAAGGGCTACAGCGGGAAGGGCGTCGGCCTGAAGATAGGGCGAACAAACAACCCTTCTGTACCGCCAACAGGCTCTATGGGTACCTGAAATCGCTTCCCCCTTCGGAAGCTACCGTTTACGATGGGACAACACCTAAGTTTTTGGAATTGCGCGGATTCAGGAGTGCCGCTCGCACCAGTTGCGGCGTAGATCTCGCTGAATGTGAGTGACTGATGAAAGTTTTGGTTGCAGAAGACGACGTTGTGCAACTTCGCTTGCTGGAGGTAACTCTTTCGAAGTGGGGCTATCAGGTGCTCTCCGCCCGCGATGGCGAGATGGCCTGGCAGTTGCTCCAACAAGAGGAAGGGCCGATACTAGCCATCCTGGACTGGATGATGCCGGGGTACTCCGGCCCACAACTCTCCCAGTTGATTCGCGATCAAAGCTCAAAACTCTACACGTATATCATTCTGCTGACGGCGCGGAAAGACAAAGAGAGCATCATTGAAGGAATGGATGCGGGCGCGGACGACTACCTGGGCAAGCCCTACATTCTGGACGAGTTGGCCGCTCGGATCCGCGCCGGGAAGCGCATTCTGCATCTGCAAGAGGAATTGGTGAAAGCCCAGGAAGCGCTTCGGGAAGAAGCGATGAGGGACCCGCTGACCCATTTGTGGAATCGCCGGACGATCTTCAATCGCCTGGAAGCCGAAATGAAGGCAAGCAAGTCAACCGGGAAGCCCGTTGGCGTCATCCTGGCCGATCTTGACCATTTTAAGCAAATCAACGATACCCGGGGGCATCTTTTCGGGGATCACGTGTTGCTCGAAACCGTAAAGGCGATGCAAGGCGCCATGCGCCCCACCGACTCCATCGGGCGATTCGGCGGGGAAGAGTTCCTCATGGTGGTTCCGGGTTGCGGATTCGATGAAACGATTCGGGCGGCGGAGCGAATTCGCAGCGCTGTCGAATCAATGCAGATCCGGCGGGGTGATGAATTGATTCCGGTGACAGTCAGCCTCGGATGCACCGCGTCGATCTCAACCCGAAATGATAGCCTTGAGATGCTGCTGCGCACTTCCGACGAGGCGCTCTATGAGTCCAAGCGGGAAGGCCGCAACCGCGTGTCCGCACTTCCCGTCGACCTCTACGCGGCCAGTCTCCAAGGAATCGACTGGGAGATCCGGTAACGGCAGGTCTTCCCTCCCCGAATCGTGGTCGGCAGTCTCCACCGGGGTAAAACGGAAGGCTCCGCTCCCCGCGCGTCTCGTCAATCGACTACTCTTTGGCCGCTCTCACCTTGGAATCGAAGTGGCTCAACGAGGACAGGTAGGTGTTGAGGCCATCAAAGACAGCTTGGGCAACGGACTGGCGGTAATCGGGGGACTTCAGCGAAGTCTCTTCCCGCTTGTTGCTCAGGAATCCAATCTCCACGAGAATGGAGGGCATCTCCGCCCCCACGAGGACAATAAACGGCGCTGATTTCACACCCCGGTTCTTCTTGGCGGTTCCAGCGGTACGCTGTGCTTTGAAGAGAGAACCCTGCATCTTTGCCGCGAAGTCCCGCGACTCATCGCGCTTATCTTTTGATGCGATCTTCTTCACGATGTCCTGAAGATCGGCTACGGACTTCGTCGCGGAAGCGTTCTCCCTGGCGGCGATATCCATGGATTCGCGCGACGTCGTGAAATCCAGGTAAAACGTTTCCGGACCGCTGGCGAGCCGGAACGGGGAGGAATTGGCGTGCAGCGAAACGAACAGGTCTGCCCGATGCCGGTTCGCGAATGCAGCACGCTCTTCGAGCGCCACAAAATCGTCGGTTTCCCTGGTGAGCAGCACTTCGTTATCCAATTTTTCTTCGACCAGCGCCTTCACGCGCTTGGCGATGTCGAGGACCAGGTCCTTTTCCAGTAGACCGTTCGCCCCGGTTGTGCCATGATCCTTGCCGCCGTGCCCGGGGTCGATCACCACTCTGCCAATTTTGAGCCCCAACGCCCGTGTGAGGCTTTGCTGCCCGGTGGCTGTCCGCGCGGCGGGTCTGCCGAGAGATACTGGCTCCATCTCCTCCGCATGCGTTTCCCGGGCCGGAGGGGTTGGGCGGGCCGGGACGGATGGGTTTGCCGGAGCGGGAACCGGCAGTTCCGGTTTCTTGTCCACAGGCAGAGAAGCTGCCGTCTGGACTGGCGGCGTCGCGTTGGAAGCAGCCTGGGAACGGTTCGGCGTCGAGACCGCGGGCGGAGGAATCGGCCGCGCGACTGGAGTTTCCCGGTCCACCTTTGCACCAACCACCGGCGCGGTGGCGGCTTGCGGCTTGACCGGCGATGCGGCAGGAGAGATTGCCCCCTGCGCGGCCGGCTTCGTGGGGCTGCCCACTCCGCCCGTACGGCTGACTTCCACTTTCCCGTCCTGATGGTCGGGGTTGCGCACCTCGATAATCAAGCGTGGCGGGTTTGCAAGTTGAGAAGCCGTGAATTCGAAGTCTCCCGCGAGATCCAGAACCACGCGTGAACTTCCGGGGGTATTCTCCGCGAAACGGATTCGCTTGAGGACACGGTCATTCACCTCGATGAGGCGCATGCGGCCCTTTTCCTTGGCCCCGTCCACGGCAAGACTTGCTTCCGGAAGATCGAAGAAAACGCGCGGAGGATTTTCGAGCCTCGCCCACTTGTACCGGAACTCGCCGTCAAACTGAACCACCACGCGGGTGATGTCGCCGAGGCTCCAGAAGCGAATCTCCTCAAGCGCCAGCGCTCGCACGTGGGGCGCGGCAAACATCAGGCAAATCCCGATTGCCAGCGCCTGCCACAGCCGTCCAGGGAATCGTCCGACTCCTCCTACTCGAAAAACCATGCCACCGCCCGTAGAACGAATGGGCCTATTGGACTGTCTCCAAATGAAGGCGCCCTTCGCTGTCCGTGTACATTCGCACCGCCGCTGTACGCGACGACGCAACGTTGCTTTCCAGCATTGAGCCGGTCCCGGCGAATCCGGCATCTTCGAGCGAATCCACTGCCGGCCCGGAAGGCGCAGCTAACAGCGTAACGCTCCCGCCCTCCGCTTTATCCGCATTCAGCCCTCGCGTCACCTTGGTGACATACGCGCGGGTTTCCCGGTACGGCGGAATGCCACCGTAACGATCCACTGCGCCTTCGCCCGCGTTGTACGCGGCCAGTGCTAACTGCAGATTGCCCTGGAATCGCTCCGTCAAAAACTTGAGGTAACGCACACCGCCGTCGATATTCTGGCTGGCGTCAAATGGGTTGTCCACGCCATAGCGCTTCGCGGTGGCTGGGATCAATTGCATCAGGCCGAGCGCGCCTTTAGGCGAGATTACCTTCTGCTCATAGTTGCTCTCCGCGCGAACCACGGAATGCACGAGTTTGGGGTCTACTCCATGCTTGCGGGCCGTGCGATCAATAAGCTCTCGGATCTCGCCGGGTTCCACGGCGGGAGTCTTCCTGGCCGCTTGCCGCGCATCGCGAATGGCCTCCCGCTCCGCTCCGGTACTTCGGCGGGGGCTGCCCCCGCCTCTTACTCTCACGAGGCGACCGGTCTCCTCATCCACGAGAACCGTACTTACCCGCCGTGTCACCGCCGGAGACCGGGACGTCTTTGGCTGCGCCGTCGCAGGCCCATGGACCGCGCTCCGCAGCTCTCCGGTTACGCCCGGAGCCAAGCGCTCGGAAGCCGGAAGCGAAGACTGCGAAAGGACAGCCATGAAAGTTAGAAGCAAACAGATTCTCAAGAACTTGTTTGTTCTCACTTTACCAGCGTCCGGGCTTATTCCCAAGCACATTTGCTGCAACTGCAATGCTACCATGCGATTGGCATGCCCCTTGGTTACGTTTTGGT